>CAYJAP010000022.1:0-11876 GCA_964368425.1 uncultured Lachnospiraceae bacterium
GTTTTTATAGTCTGCATTTAATAAGTTTTCATAAATTAAAGAAGACATTTTTGCATATTCTTTTTTATGTAATAACGACGCCAAAACAAATTTCACAGCCTTAACATAAGCGTTAGAATGACTGTCTTCCACCGCTGGCTCGGAACTAGCTTTCACCGTTTCTTTTTTATCTTGAATATGTAAATCGTTCTTTAAAACGTCGACAGAAATGTTAGTAATTTCTTTAATTAAATTGAGATATAAATATTTTTCACTCGCACTATGTAGTTTGGAAACGACCCCCATTGCCTGTTTAACGAAACGTGTTTTTTCTTCCATTTTAGCCATATTATACTGTTTTGCATAGTACCTTATAAGGAACTCTACCCAGTATTTAGCATCGGAAATTATCTTCTCAAACGCTTCCTTTCCGTGCTGTTTTATAAAATCATCTGGGTCTACTCCCTTAGGCATGCTAGCCACATATACATCTAAACCCTCATCTACAAGAATCTCTATACTACGGATTGTTGCTTTTACTCCAGCAGTATCACCATCCAAACATAGCACTATACGATTTTCTATCTTCTTAAGTTCTTTTGCATGTTGAGGAGTTAGTGCCGTTCCAAGACAGGCCACACTGTTTTTCACTCCTTCCTGATAGAGAGAGATAACATCCATTTGTCCTTCTACGACTATAATCTCAGACAAGGTGTTATCCTTCTTTTGTTTTTTCACGAGATTTATTCCATACACACAACGACTTTTATCAAAGACTTCTGTCTGTCGAGTATTTTTATACTTTGCAAAATCTGCATCTTCTAGCAACCTTGCACTAAATCCGATCACGTTTCCGTAACCGTTTAGTAACGGGAAAATCAATCGTTGAGCGTAAGCATCGTACATTTTACCGTTCTTCTCATCAGCAATACCCGCCTTCTGGATAACTTCTGTAGAGTGTCCTTTTTTCTCCAAAAAGGATATAACTTCATTCCAGCCCAGACTATATCCCAGTCCGAAAGCTTTAACCGTTTCTGGATTTATCTTTCTCTTACTAATATAATCGGTAGCTTTTTTTGCTTGTGGAAGTTTTAAATTATTGTAGTAATAATTTGCAGCATCACGAAGGACGGCATACATTTTTTCTTTATGTTTCTTTTTCTCCACCACATTCACGTCAAAAGAGTCGTGTGGTAACTTCATGTTGCTATTCTCAGCTAGTATTTTACAAGCGTCATAAAAGTCACAGTTCTCTATATTTTGTACGAACCTGATAACATCTCCACTCGCCCCACAGCCGAAACAGTGATAAAACTGCTCCATTTCATCGACAGTAAAAGAAGGTGTTTTCTCAAAGTGAAATGGACAACACCCCCACCATCGTTTACCTTTTTTCTGTAACTGAACATGTTTCGAAACAACTGATACTATATCATTGTTGCTTTTTAGTTCTTCGATCCAGTTTGACGAAAATCCTTTACTCAATTCTACCCTCTTTTCCTTAGTAAGCAAGCTTGTCCCCCATTAAATTTGCGAGGAATTCTAATAATAGAATACTGGACAGCCCCGCCTTTTCCTTTTTTTTATTATATTTTTTACGGTTATTTTGCAAATAATGCATTTTTTAACATGTTTATGTCAAATAAAGCAAATATTTTCAGATTTCTACAGTAAAAAAAAGATATGTCTTTTGACATATCTTTTAATAATTATTTTTGAGAAATTGCAGCCTGTGCAGAAGCAAGTCTAGCAATTGGAACTCGGAATGGAGAACATGATACATAGTTTATTTTGTTTCTATGAGCAAATGCAACACTCATAGGATCTGCTCCCTGTTCACCACATATTCCGCACTTAAACATTTTCTTAGCAGCACGAGCTTTAGAAACTGTCATCTCAATTAATTTCCCAACACCTTTCTCATCAATTCTAACAAAAGGATCACTTTCGAAAATCTTTTTAGTGTAATAATCGCCTAAGAATTTACTAGCATCATCTCTACTAAAGCCAAACGTCATCTGGGTCAAATCATTAGTGCCGAAGGAGAAGAAGTCTGCTTCTTTCACTATCTCGTCTGCTAACAATGCCGCCCGAGGAATTTCAATCATCGTTCCTACTTTGTAAGAAAGTTCTATCTCACTCTTTGCAATAATAGCGTCTGCCGTTTTAACAATGACATCTTTAACATACTGTAGTTCCTTAAGATCTCCTACTAGCGGAACCATAATTTCAGGTTCTACTGCAATCTTATGCTTTTTAACACACTCTATAGCCGCCTCGATAACTGCTGCTGTCTGCATTCTTGCTATCTCTGGCATAACTATACTTAACCTACAGCCTCTGAATCCCATCATTGGGTTAAACTCACTTAAAGAATCCACGGTATCTTTAATTTGTTGATACGTTTTCTTCATGCTCTTTGCAAGTTCTCTCATGTCAGCTTCTTCATGAGGTAAGAACTCGTGTAGCGGTGGATCTAAGTATCGGATAGTCAAAGGAAGACCGTTCATCGCTTTAAACATCTCAACAAAATCTTGTCTCTGAATTGGAAGAAGTTTAGCTAACGCCTTTTCTCTTTCTGCAGTGTTCGCTGCTAATATCATCTCACGAACAGCCTTAATTCTGTCAGCCTCAAAAAACATATGCTCAGTTCTACACAGCCCAACACCCACTGCCCCTAACTCTAGAGCACGTTTAGCGTCTTTACCGTTATCAGCGTTTGCTCTTACTTTAACAACAGCAAACTCGTCAGCCCACTCCATGATAGTAGCGAAATCACCACTTAAACCAGCTTCCTGAGTCTTAATTTCTTCAGCGTATACCTTTCCTGTAGACCCATCTATACTGATGAAAGCTTCCTCTTTAAGAGTAACTCCACCAATAACTATTTCTTTCTTTGCTTCTCTAACGGATAACCCAGGACACCCTGCAACACAAGCTGTACCCATTCCACGAGCGACAACCGCAGCATGACTTGTCATTCCACCAGTAGCTGTTAACACACCCATAGCTGACGCCATACCCTCGATATCTTCGGGACTTGTTTCATTTCTAACTAATACAACAATATCACCTGCTTTCTTTAGCTCAACTGCCTTCTCAGGAGTTAAAGCAATTTTACCACATGCAGCACCTGGACTAGCTGGTAAACCAGTAGCAACTACCTTTGCTTTTTTGATAGCCTCGGGGATAAATGTTGGATGTAATAAAGTGTCCAAAGTCTTAGGATCAATCTTCATGATAGCTTGTTTTTTGTTTATCATTCCCTCTTTCACTAAGTCTATCGCTATTCTCAGTCCAGCCTGAGCTGTTCTCTTACCGTTTCTTGTTTGCAACATGTACAGTTTACCATTTTCAATAGTAAACTCCATGTCTTGCATATCTTTGTAAGTGTTTTCTAACTTATGACAGATAGCAACAAACTGATTGTAAACTTCAGGATTTTGCTCTTCAAGATGAGAAATTGGACTTGGTGTTCTGATACCTGCAACCACGTCTTCTCCTTGAGCATTCATCAGGTATTCTCCGTATAACTTATTCTCACCAGTAGATGGGTCTCTCGTAAACGCAACCCCTGTACCACTAGCTTCTCCCATGTTACCGAAAACCATCACTTGTACGTTTACCGCAGTTCCCCAAGCAGACGGAATATCGTTCATCCTTCTATAAACTTCAGCACGTGGATTGTTCCAAGAACGGAATACCGCTTTTACAGACTCCATCAGCTGAGATTTTGGCTCTTGTGGGAAGTCCGCTTTTAGGTGCTTTTTGTATATTGCCTTGAACTCTTTAACTAACTTCTTCAAGTCGTTAGCATCAAGGTCTGTATCCTTTTCTACACCCTTCTTCTTTTTCATTTCTCTCATTGCTTCTTCGAAATGTTCTCTGTCAAGTTCCATAACAACGTCTGCGAACATCTGAATGAATCTTCTGTAACTGTCATAAGCAAATCTCTCGTTGTTTGTTAATTTTGCTAATCCTTCTACTACTGCGTCGTTGATACCTAGGTTAAGAATAGTATCCATCATTCCTGGCATACTTGCTCTTGCACCACTTCTAACAGAAACTAATAACGGATTTGAAGGATCTCCAAAAATTTTACCTGCCCCTTTTTCAGTTTTTGCTAAAGCAACTTCAATCTGTTTTTTAACGTCTTCAGTAATGATTTCTCCATCTTTATAATACTTATTGCACGCCTCAGTAGTTACTGTAAATCCTTGAGGAACAGGCAATCCTATTCTTGTCATTTCTGCCAAGTTAGCACCCTTACCTCCAAGAACATTTTTCATTTTTACGTTACCCTCTTTAAACAAATAAACGTATTTCTTCCCCATATTTTCTCCTTCTTGTGTTTTTTAGCTTGATACAAAGTTATTATATATTTTTTCCTTTTTTTGCACAACTAAAACAACTACCTAATTACATAAAAGTACAATTTTTTACTTATTATTGATATCATCAGTGACCATATAAAATAAAGTCGAGATTTTTGTTAAATTTTAATAAAGAAAATTCTCCTCACTAACTTGTAGGTATCTGAATACATAGATACTACTAAAAAAATAAAAGCACCCCTTGGCGCTTTCTTTAATTAAGTTCTTATTTTAGTGATAGCAAATGTCTACACTAATTGTTTCAAACTTCTTATTTTGTATCCGTTTTGACTCTCAAAATAAATCTTTAACGCCCGCAAGCAGTTTAGTAAAACTTCCTCTTTGATTTTAACAGACGACAGCTGGGCGATGTCACAGTTATTTATAATACGTAGTGCAGAAAATTCACTTTTGGATAGAGCAAGTGATTGAGGAGACGTACAGTTTCTGCATACAAGACCGTCTTTCATATCTAGCTGAACTTCACTTATGTACTTCGATTTACAGATTGAACACCTCTCAAACTGCCACTCTTCACCCATCTCTTTCATAATGAGGAGAAATATCTTTATTCCTACAACCATAGGCAGGACATTTTCATAAACGAGAACCTTCAGTATTTTAACTATATTTAAAAACCATTTATCGGATATAATACCTGGTTTAGCGGTGTAATTAGTTAACTCTAAAAGCAGATTGCCTATGTAATATTTGTCCATATCAGTGACTATGTTTATAAAGTCGTCGATAAGGTTTGCATTTATTACAGTGTAATATTCACCCGTTTTAACGAGAATAAATTCAGCAAAACAAAATGGTTGAGCAAATATTTTGAGTTTAGATTTATGAGCCTTTATACCCCTAATAGAGGCTGTGATTTTACCAATTTCTACAGTAAAGATATTGAGAAGTCTGTCTTTCTCCTTGTAGTCTATCTCTCCTAAAACTATTCCCCTTACCTTTAACTCTTCCATTAATTATCCTTCGTTTTCTTTATCTCCACCCAACGCCTTGTACAGCATATAGTACGAAACTTCACCCGTTTCCTTGAATATCTCCCAGCACAACTCTCTTGTGTTGTCATCACTTTTCATATAACACCTCCACCTTATTTTGTGCGAATGAAAGTGCTATATGCGCGCTATATCTCTTTAATGTTATAACCGAACTCAGAAACCAGATAGTTGCTGTCTCGCCAGTCCTCTCGTACTTTGACGAACAATTGTAAAAACACCTTTTTCCCGAGCATCTTTTCAATTTCGATTCTGGCACGTGTGCCAATCTCTTTCAACATTTCGCCATTTTCACCGATAATAATTTGCTTATGTGTTTTCTTTTCCGTGACGATCGTGGCGTCAATATTAACTCTATCAGAACTGTCATCAAAAACGTCTATCACCACACCTATCCCGTGTGGAATTTCCTCACGCAACAGCCAGAGCGCTTTTTCACGTATAATTTCTGCACACATGAATTTAACAGATTTGTCCGTGTATAACTCTCTGTCGTAAAAAGGCTGTCCTTCTGGCAAGTACTTTTTTATAAGAGTAATTAACGGATCTATATTTTTTCTCTTTGCTCCACTAACAGGAATAACCTCTTTGATAAAATCCAGCTCATTCAGTTTAGCGAGTATAGGAAAAACTTTTTCGTAGTTTACCAAATCCACTTTGTTTAACACAACAATCATATTTTTACAGTCTTTCTGTAAGCCTGTTAAAAAGTCTATCTCTCTCTGCGTAAAAGGTTTGGAGGAATCAAATACCACTAGCAGGACATCGACATCACGCTTTGCACTGTTGATACTTTTCTGCATGTAGCTATCAAGCTCGTTCTGACTTTTATGAACACCCGGAGTGTCGATAAAAACAATCTGGGATTCATCGTCGTTGTATATCCCAAATATTTTGTTTCTTGTAGTTTGCGGCTTAGGAGACACAATAGAAACTTTTTCCCTAATTATACTGTTGAGGATTGTACTCTTTCCTACGTTGGGCCTACCCAGTATCGATACAAATCCAGCTTTAAATACTTTATTACTCATTTGTTACTTTTCCCTCACGGTCTTTTCTTTTATTATTTTACACTTAATTTCATTTTAGACAAAATCAATTCTTCTTTTTCTCGCATAATTTTTTTATCTCGATCGTTCATGTGGTCGTATCCCAGCAAATGTAGTAACCCATGACAGCACATATACGCCATCTCTCTGTCTAAAGAGTTACCGATCTTCTGAGCCTGTTTTTTAATCCTTTTGTAACACAAACAAATGTCGCCCATCATCACCCTTTTGCTTTCAGGATTAATATCCTGTTTATATTTTTTAGCTACCGTTTTATAGTCTACGTTGGTAGTTATATCCAAATTGGGAAAGGATAAAACATCCGTAACTTTATTCGTTAAACGCTTTTCTTTGTTTATCTTTTTTATCTGCTTAGGCGTACAAAACATCACGTTCATTTCAAATAAACTCTTAGGTATAGAAAGAACTCTTTCTGCCTTTGCGAAACTTGTGTTCATTAACTCTATATATTTTTTATACTTTTTCTCATTGATATAATTTACCTGCATTATACTACCCTCATATTTACTTTTAGTGATGTTTGGACATAGTGTCTGTTCTGTACTTTGACTGTATGAGAGAACTCTTCCTGCACAGTTTGTCCGCTCAACTGATTATAAGCAATCTGTTTACTTTCTTCCAACAACCTTTGCTCATTCTCTTCAAAATTTCTTTCTATCGTTCGATGCTTTAGTTCGTGGTATGTCATCGTTGTTAACCTTAATGGAAGCAACCAATTTATAAAAGGCATAAAAGTTTTTGTTTCTTGTTCGTACAACTCGAAATGTTGTGTATTAGACGTGCTAGGAAGTATGTTTTTACCGAAGATGCTATAGTCCCTGAAAAGCTTCTTACTTCCCGTTCTTTCCAGCACTTCTTCCGACTCGAGAAACTCCACTCTGCCTATAAACCAGACATCTGCATAAATCTCTCCGCTCGGTTGACAGGGAACCTGTACTCCGTCAATCACTACATAAGAATTTATTAATATATCTCCCTTTTTTACGATGTCCCCTACTTTTAATGAACTAGTTCCACCCGTAACTATTATACTACTAATTAGCATGTTATTACTAGCATATATAGGAGTAAACTCGTTATTTATTAGCGTTTTCTCTTTTACATTGATGAGAATTGTTGTCCCTCTTTTAGTAACGCTCACAAAACTGATATCTGTGAACTGCTCCAACAGAATATCTTTTATCTCATTCGCATTAAATTTGTTAATACTATTTAGCTTTATGTTGCGTTCATGCAAAGCTTGTACAATATCTTCTTTGTCTAGTTTTTCTATCCCAGAAACTCGTATATCAAATGTGAATAAACTATAAAATACAAACAAAAAAGTTGCGACTACAATCCCCAACATCAAACCTATATTTTTTAGTAGTAGCCCCCTAATGTCACTGAATCCACTACTTTTTATTACAGTTACTTCGTACGGTTGTAACATTTGTTTATGACTAATCAACCTGTAATCACTATGTTTTATCGCAAAAACGAGCTCGTTATATTTTGGACGTTGGACATTATAAATCGTCACGCCATCATCTCGAAGAGTGTTTATAAACCTATCGATATTCAAACCAGTTATTTTAATTTTATGAACGTTAAACATATTCACCTACGACAAAAATACATTAGTGATTTTTCCACTAACAACCAGATTCTTTTTTTCTAATTCTTTAATAAGTAAATTCACGCCTTCTATGTTAATAATATCTTTCTTAGTTTTTAGTACCATTCGTTCTTTGCTATAAGAAATAATCTTCAAATAGTTCTGTACATATAAAAGTTTGCCACCCATATTAAAATACGCGTAATTACCTATTACCTCGTTCATAGGTAAATCTATCATCTTAGAAAATTCATCTAAAAAATTTATCATAAATCCCCTGAAAGAGTATATGATCGACCACCATTATATAGAATAAAAAAACCGTCAAAAGACAGTTTTAATATTCATCATTTTTATTGTTTAACACATTTCCCAATAATACAATTTTTAATTTATCGGGCAAATTATGTATAGATTTTGTTGTAACACTCTGTGTTTTAGTTTGTATTTTAGTGAAGGTATTAATCCCTTCTTCGTCGTCTCCGAAAAATCCTTCGTCATACCCTTCCCCTTCTGATGAGCCTTCTCCCTCAACACCACTAGCTCCTTCTGACGAAAAGTGGTCTTCCGGCATAGACTCCCCTTCTTTCGAAACATAGTTTACGGGGATAGATTTTCCTTCCATCGAATGTGTTCCTTCCTCTGAAGCTTTACCCTCCTGAGACGGCTCTTTTACTATAATTTCAGATGCTTTCTCAACCGGTTGGTTCTCAGGGACAGGTTCTGTAACAACGTTATCTGATGTTTTTTCTTGCGAACCCTCTTCTTTCGATGCTTCTTTTAGTTTGGATACTGCTCTTTGTTTATAGACTCTTGAGATAAGTGGAACGGCAAATAGTGTTAGTACAGCTAATCCAAAAACAATAGCTAGTATTTCGTTTAACATTTTATCTCCTATTCCTTGGTTTCACGCTTATCTTTTGCTTCCCGTATAATTGGGGCTCCACTCTTTGATGTTCCTCCTAGAGAGTTTCTCATGGAAGTATCCGCCACCATGTTCTGTATTTTGTAATAATCCATAACTCCTATTCTACCCGCTCTAAAGGCAGTAGAAATGGCTTTCGGAACTTCTGCTTCGGCGTCCAATAACTGTGCACGTTTTTCCTGGGTTCTTGCTCTCATCTCCTGCTCTGCGGCAATCGCATTCGCACGTCTTTCTTCCGCTCGCGCCTGTGCTATCTGCATGTCCGCTTCAGCACGATCAGCCTCTAACTTAGCACCAATATTTCTACCTATATCTACGTCAACGATATCTACAGATAATATATCATACGCCGTTCCAACATCCAGCCCTTTTTCTAATATGTTTTTACTTATCAGTCCAGGATTTTCCAGAATCGCTTGATGTTTTTTCGCAGAACCTATAGTCGCTACTATACCCTGTCCTACACGAGCAATAATCGTATCTTTACCAGCACCACCAACTAGTTTATTAACGTTTGTGCGTACGGTTACTCGCGCCTTAGCACGAACTTCTATACCGTCCATAGCCACAGCGGCAATCATCGGTGTTTCTATAACAACAGGATGTACGCTCGTCTGAACCGCTTCCAACACGTCCCTGTTCGCTAAATCAATTGCCTTTGCAACAGGAGCAGGAAGTACTATCTTCGCCCCATGAGCTGCAATGAGAGCATCTACTACTCTTTCGACGTTTCCACCTGCCAAATGGTGTGTTTCTAAATCATCAATCTTTATCTTAAGCCCAGCCTTTCTAGCATTTATATAGCAGTTAACTAGCAAGTTAACGTCTATCTTTCGCAGCTTCATACCTAGTAGCCTTGCTCCAGATATATACGTCCCAGACACAAGAGCTCTCACCCATATACCCACAGGAACAAACGTCAAAATTATAGCGAACACTACTACAATAACGCATACAACTATTAACCATATATATAAAGAATCTAACAATAGTAAACTTGTCATCTTTTCTCCTTAATTAGCTTTTTTCACGATAATTTTATCCACTACAACTTCGATAATCTGAACCTTGCTACCTTTTTCAATAAACTCCCCTCGACTGGTAGCCTCATAAAGCTCATCATTTAATGTAAACTTTCCTACAGGTATAAAATCAGTAGTAGCAAAAGCTGTTTTACCTAACAACTTCACAAACTTTTTATTGTCTTTCGCATGGTCAGTAGGTATCGCAGTCTTCTTCATTACCAAAGGACTGAAACTCAGCAGACCAGACTTTGCTGATATTATTAAAATGAGTAACGCTAAAGCAGCCAGTATAATAACTAGTCCAATCATAATTCCAAACTGTATCCATGTAGCCCCTAATATCATTCGGAAAGTTATTCCAGCAACAATTAATATTCCACCTGTTATTCCAAACACTCCGAACCCCGGAACAAATAACTCAACGACCAACAGTACAATACCTATTAACATGATTATCATAGGTAAAATGCCGTCACCACTAAATAAACTTAGAAATTCTTGCCACATACTTCCCCCTACATTGAACATAGTATATCACACGATAATTAAAATGTGAATACCTTTTTTATTTTGACTTCTTATTTATATTATATATAATATATAAAATGTTTCTCTACTCACAACCGACAAACAATATCTACCTCATAAAATACGCCCGATTAACATAGTGACTATACAATATTACTAGTAAAATATTAAATTTGAAAATAATATTTAGATTGAGAAATAATATATTAAATAGGGAATAAAAAAACGCACATTGTGCGTTTAATTTTTTTATTATAGAGATGTCTTCATGTCGTCTACAATTCCTTGTAAATCAACGAATATTTGACTTACATCGGCATTTCGACTGTTCATACCTTCGCCTTTCGCATTTTCTTTTGAAATCAAATCTTCAATGTCTGCAATAAGTTGAATCTTTTTGTCCATATCGTCATCTGAATCAAAATCAAGTTCACTATATCTGTTGGTTATATCTCTTAGAATTTCTGCTAAATCAACTTCTGTTCTAGCATCTGGATACTCTCCTCTTCTAGGAGCTTCTACAGCAGGTCTAGCGGGAGCTGGTTTTGGAGCAACTCTTTCTCTTACTACCGTTTCCTCTACCTTGTATCTTGGCTCAGCAACTGTTTTAGTCTTAACCGGAGAAACTGTAGATTTTACTGTTTTAGCAGCGGCTGTTCTCTTTGTTGCAGGTTTCTTAGATGCATATACCTCAGCCTCTAACCCTAGACTATTTACAGTGATATGCTCATCAAACATATGCTTATTCTGTTCCTGGTATGGTGTGTTAATATCGATAGTAACCTTACCATTACTTTTTAACTCTACTAATGCAGGGATCAAATCGCCGTCTCCTGCAACTATACAGTAAGTATTAATCTCTGGTTTTGTGTAATTTAACTTTACAGCGTCGACAATCATTCTATTATCTAACTGGCTAAATCTCTTTTTAAACCGCATAAAAGGTGCAGTTTCATAACCAAAATTTGCAATAGCTTCGCTTAGATATAAATGCTTTCTGTCGTTGTACCCATAGAATTTACAGTACACAACATCGCCAGTTGCATTTAATTTGCCGTACAATTCATTGAATGCTTCTCCACCAATTTTAACGTTATCCACGTCTAATAACAGAGCAATCTTTCTATTTTTCATATTTTTTCTCCTTTATCCTTTTGTAATAATACAAGTACTGCTGAGCATAACCTGAATTATTGCCGAACATCCTTACAAAGAAATCACTGATAGCCTGTGCAGAATGGTTTTTGTTTCCATTAAAGTGCTCAACGTATACTTTTTTTATCCAAGTATCACATGGGAAAACGTCTTGTTTATTATATGCAAATAATAAAATACAGTCCGCTACCTTGCCACCAACTCCCGGTAA
>CAYJAP010000023.1:0-11111 GCA_964368425.1 uncultured Lachnospiraceae bacterium
ACATGATGTAAAAATAATTTCTGTTTTTATTAACAAAAATAAATTTTATTTGGGAGAAAGTTATTCTAACCAGAATCTAAATTTTAATTGTGATGATTACCGTGTGGGTTCTAAAAACGGCGGTAGGGAAATTTCCAGGGCTGAGAACAAACTTAAGGAGGCTCTTGCGAAATACAATCTTCAATTAAAAAAGGGAGGAGTAGCATTAGATATAGGAGCAGCTCCTGGAGGGTGGACAAAAGTTTTAGTAGATCATGGCTATAGCGTCGTTGCTGTTGATCCAGGCGCCTTACATCCTACTCTACAAAATCATCCAAAAGTAAAGCATTATAAATGCCGTATCGAAGATTTAAATTTCGAAAATCACTTTGATATTATTGTTAATGATATGAATATTGATCCGGAAACAACTGCTACAATAATGAATAGCCTTGAAAAATGTCTAAAAAGCGGAGGAATGGCAATTGTCACTCTTAAACTTCCTAATAACCCAGAAAAGGGAATACAAGAGGGTATAGATAAATTAAAGAAAAATTATGACATTTTAAGCATAAATAGTTTATTTCATAATAGACAGGAAGTTACAGCACTAATCCAAAAAAAAATAATGGAAAATGATTTCAACATACACAGTGAGATATTAAAGAAATGAAAATTGCCTTAATATCACCGCCTTGGTGGCTATTCCCATCTAAGAATATAGCCACTGCTACGGAACATTTGATAGAAGACTTTGCCTATAATATAAAAGATAATGGACATGATTCCATTATTTTTTGTAGGGATATTACAGTCGATGACAAATATCCAATAAAAGATCTTAATTTATATAAAAATAAATTTATTAGGATACCTATCGACAACAAGGATTCTTCTAGATTTTCAAAACGATCGCAGAGAAGTAGACAAAATTATAATTATGATAAGAAGTTTTTCTATAGATATATAGATAAAATCATATATTATTTAAAACAATATGATATAACTAATATAATTGTTTTTCAATCTATGCCCTTTGGTTGGCGAATAAAAAAATTCATACCTAATTCAAAGATATTTTACCATGTAGGATGCATGGATTTAGCTAAAGACTTTAATTATTTAAATTATGGTTATGTTACTAAAAGAAGAGCCAATTTTTTCTTTAAATACATGGACAAAATTGTATGTGTAAGTAATTTTCTTAAAAATGAAATTCTGAAGAGATTTCCTAAAATAGAAGATAAAATCGTTTCCATCTATCCTGGATTTAGTGTTGACAAATCCGCCCTTCCTAAATACCCCTTATTAAAAATTGGATATTTTGGCAGGGTTGTCGAGGAGAAGGGCATTGTTTGTCTAATACAGGCTTTTAAAGCATTGAAAAAGGAGTATTCAAACTTAAGATTATATGTCTGGGGACCCACACTAGGTCCTAACATGCAAATGGATACAGTGCAGTCAGAACTCAAATCTGCACAACACGTGTATATGGGAGGCAATTTATGTAGACGTAGAGTTTACGAAAAAATGAAGCTCATGGATATCGTGGTTTACCCAACCATGATGGATGAAACTTTTGGACTTGTTCCTATAGAAGCACTCTCAATATCACGGGCTGTTGTTATTTCTGACCAACCTGCAGGCTATCACGAGATTTTAGAAGATGGCGTAAATTGCTTAGTCTTCAAAAGTGGAGACTCTGAGGATTTAAAAATTAAATTAAAAAAATTGCTAGTAGAAAAACCTCTTTACAAGAGACTGGTTCTCCAAGGGATAAAAGATATACAAAAAAATATGGGCTGGAGTAAAATAATAAGTAAACTTATAAAAGAATTCAATAATTGATACTTTCCCATAGTTCTAAATATTTTTTTGCACTAATTTCTACTGTTCTTAATTCTTCTATATGTAAACGTGCTTTTTGAGCAAAATAATTATATTTTTTTAAATCACTAATAAGTTCAATTATTTTCTCTACCCATGCAGACATTTCGTCTAGTTGAAACAAGAATCCTGTTTCATTATTTTCCACGTATTCATTTAACCCATATATATTTGATGCTAACACAATTGTTCCACATGCCATGCTTTCTAACGCGCATAAACTACAACTTTCAGAAAAACTTGGGATTAGGCAAAAATGTGCTTTAGAATATAGCTTGTGCATACTTCTATTATTTTTATAACGATGTATAAGAATATTTGTTACTTTTTTTGATTTTTTTCCAAGACACACTAACTTAAAATTATATATAGGATATTTCTCTGAAATGGAATCTCGTAGTTTGACGGCAAATGGGAAATTCTTATTTGCAGTTATGATATTTGGAAAAAGAAGATTAACATTTTGTTGCAGTCTTTTTTTATTAGTGAACGGAAAATATTTTAAATTTATGCCGTTCGGAATAAAAACAAATTTCTCTTTATAAATATTAAACTCTTTTAAATACTCTGTGTTCACAACAATTATCTTATGCACAAAAGGGAGTATGTCCTCTATTAAAAATCTTTTTGCTTCAGGTTTACTAATAAACACATTGGTGTGTATTATAGCACTAGATTTACGTGTTGTCTTAAAAAATAAGTCTATGTTATTAAAGTGTACAATATCTAAATTTTTATCCTTTAATGTATTCTTGTACTGTTCAATAGAATTGCATTCGATAGAATTAATTTTAATCCCATGTTTTTTTATAACTTTTGACTTATCTGCCATCTGATAAACTTCGAAATTAAACTTGCCATTATTATGTAAGACTTTCAAGAGATTAAAAAGCTGTATGGCTGATCCTCTCTTTATAACCCTGCCTTTTTTATCTGTAAAAAAATCTGTTACGATGGATATGGTTTTCATATATTTATTCTACTTACTATATGTTTAAAAGTCAATTACTCTTGACCTATACGGCTTTTTATAATAATATATATGTATGAATAAGAAAAGTTTTTTGATAGTAGTAGCGCATCCTGATGATGCTGAGCTAATGTTTGGAGGAATCATTTCTTCTTTAAAACAGTTGCACCATATCGTTAATATAGTTGTTTGTAGTAACGGAGATAAATGCTTTTTATCCAATGCTAAGGAAAATGACATTGTCGGGGTTAGAGAAAAAGAGCAATGCGCTGCAGCTCGCTTTCTATGTGTGGATAATGTAGTCTTTTTAGAATATAAGGATGGAAATCTTGTAGAAAGCACCTTAAAAGACTCCCTTGCTGAAATTATAATTAAATTTAATCCTGATTATATTTTTACACACTCAGATAAGGAATTTCACTCTGACCACAAGGTCGTAGTGAACTCATTGAAGGAGTTATGTAATACAATCGATCAACCACTACTTAAAGATGCTAATTTAAGAGGGCTGAAATTTAGAAATTTAATTTTTAGCGCCGACATTACAGAGCTTTATGATTCTAATACGTACATATATGCTATAGATTACGAACATTTTAAAAATAAAATAAAAGCGATCGCTCTCTATAAAACCCAATTTAATAAAAAAGACATTACGTATAAAGTAGTATCATTGGGTAAGTTTTTAGGAAGCTTAATAAATCGAGAATATGGAGAAGCCATAAAGTTTAATAAGAGCCAAAAAATTCAAAGATTTGAGGGATTTAATGAAAAATATTAAACTGGAAGGAATAATAAAAAACAAGCCTATCTTTTCGATTTGGGGAATTCAGGATGGTTCCGATAGAGCTATAAAAGGATGGAGCTCTTTCTATCCAACACACGATCACTCCATTTGCATATGGGATAATGGAAAAGTAATAAATTCAATAGAGCTTGAAAGAATCAGTAGGATCAAAAATGATGCATCAATGCAAGAATGTATAGAAAAGTTTAGGTCAATCATTCCAGAAGATCCTATTCTTGTAGTGGTTAATGATTTTAATGGTAATGCTTTTATATCCAAAAATGGAATCATTAGGGCAGAATGCGATTATTTAGGAGCAAAAGAGTTTATTAAAAAAGGCCGTGGAATTTTAAATAGAAAGTTTGTTGAGACATATGTCTGCTCTCATGAGCTTGCTCATATAGGAGCCTGTTTGCCATTTTATGGACCATTTAAACAAAATAGTCTTTTAGTACATATAGATGGCTTAGCTTCAAAATCTTGTGTTTCAGTTTTTCATTATAAAAACAAAAAAATACGTTATATTTATCATGGGTTTGACCTCTTAGATGAAGTTCAAGTTTTTGGCTACAATGATCTAACAACACTCATGATGGGTTCCAACGCAGATGAAAGGCTATCTGTTCCGGGCAAATTAATGGGATATTCTTCGTTTGGAGCATTTGATTACGACACTTATATGAAACTCTACAAAAACAGTTTTTATAAGGATTTTTTTTCTAATAATTCTAAATTTTTAAAGGATTTCAAAGTTAAAAATATAGATCTAAATAATGACATCTATAAAAATATTGCTTATCACTGTCAGAATTTCTTTGAAGAGGGTATAATAAAGTTTTTAAATAAGATGAAGAAAAAGACCAAAGCAAAAAATCTATATTTTTCTGGTGGCGCTGCTCTTAATATAAACCTAAATAGCGTACTAATAAGCAGTGGAATTTTTTCTCAGGTGTTTATCCCGCCGTGTTGCTCTGACACTGGGTTAGCTATTGGGGCAGCAGCAATGGTAGAGTTTTTGAGAGGTGGTATAATAAATAAACATTCCCCGTTTCTCAATACTTACAATATAGAGGAGTACCGTGTTGAAGATTGGGGAAAAGACCTTACACACAAGATAGGCTCTCTTATTACCCAAGACAAGGTAATAGGTCTATGCATGGGGCATTCTGAGACAGGACCACGTGCTCTTGGACATCGTAGCATAATTGCTAATCCAACAAAAAAGGATATGTTTATAAATGTTAGTCAAAAAATAAAAAACCGAGAATGGTATAGACCTATAGCTCCAATAGTGGCCGATTTTTTAGTGGATGAAATATTCAAGAATCCTGTAGCCACAAGTTTAGCAGACTATATGTTAGTATCATTTAAAGTTAAAGAGAGTTGGATACATAAAATTCCAGCTGTAGTCCATGTCGACGGAACAGCTAGACCTCAGATAATACGAAAGGATGATAAAGAGTTAACTCCTTTATATGAGTTATTAAAACATATGTGGGAGAAATATCAGATTCCATGTCTAATAAATACATCATTTAATTCTAGAGGCGAGCCTATAGTACATACGTATAAAGACGCTTTAACTTGTGCGGAAAAAATAGGGCTAGATTATGTCATACTGGGTAAACACCTTAGAAAGATTAAAAGAATTGAGAGTTGAGCGTAAAATGACGCAACAACAACTCGGTGATAAGATAAATGTAAGTCGAGGCGCAGTTTTTGGCTAAGAAAAAGATTTGCAAGAGCCCAATTTAGAAACACTGGTATTACCAGCAAGGTTGTTTGAGGTTAGCGTAGACTATTTGTTAGGAATAGAAGCTATTTAGAAAAATACAATAATATAAAAAGAACTTATCAGAGATAAGTTCTTTTACTTAAACCACCCAACGGTGAGTCTTATCGCCTTGTCAACATCCTCTATTAGGGAATGGGAAGCTTTGAGCTCAATATATTTTATAGCGTGCTCTTTAGCAATATTTGCATTTACATTTTTATCAACTATTACATCTTGTGAGCCTTGTATTATAAGGGTTTTGTTAGGCAGCGAAGAATACTTGCTAGCAAAATCCCACTGTTCACACTCTTCTAGAAAGCGTTTGCCCATGTTAAAGTTTTTGCTGGTTATATTAACAAACCCTAATTTATCAGCGTTTCCATTTGTAATTCCCGTTCGTATATCATGCCCAAACACAGACTGCTCGTTTTTAAAGATTCCTCCTATTGGGTCAAGCATAGGCGACCACAGTACGATTTTATCTACTGGATATCTACTCTTATCCAAGTAATGTAAAACAATTCCTCCTCCATAACTGAACCCAAACAGGTATAACTTTTTAATGTCTTTTTCACTGTTAATAACGGACTCTAAGTCGGTAAGCCCTGAAGAGATACTAACGTCTATATCTCTGCCTCCACTTTCCCCGTGTCCTCGAAAATCGAAAGTTACTATCTTGAATCCTTGAAAACATAGAAATTTAGCTAAATCAATTAAAAAAGTGTCCTCTCTAACTCGTCCTTCCTTTGTTCCGGTTATTCCATGACACATTACTATTGTGGCTTTTTCAGGTTTGTCTGGAACAAAACGCAACGTGGCAAGGTCAATTTTGTCTTTGGTAGACACAACACCTCGAATTATTTGCATAATCGTTCCCTCCTGCATATATTTTAACAAAATCAAGAGAAAAAGTCTATCGTAATAAATTAGCACACTCTCTTTTACAACGTATATTCTAATTAATTACAAAAAAACCACATTTAAACAAATTTTAAGAACAACGATAAATAATAGATTATAGTTATTATTATCAGCACCACACCCTGCCACCTGCTAGTTTTCTTTTTTATTGCAACAGGAATATATATCACCAACATTGACAGGATTAATAATGGCAACGCAAAAAATATAATATTTTTATTTATATCAATAGGCCCATCTTGGAATAAACTGGATATACCAACTAATAACGTTGAATTTATGATGTTTGCACCGATCGTATTGCCAATCGCAAGAGCAGTCCTTTTCATACGAATACTACTTATTGCCGTAGACAAATCTGGTAGGCTTGTGCCTATGGCAATGACTGTTACGCCAATAATGTGGTCACTTATATTAAAAGATTTAGCTATACTCTCAGCACTGGAAACAAGCAGGTCCGCCCCTACAGAAACCGTTGCCGCAGCAAATATAAATAATCCTACAAGTTTAAGCATTTCCCGCTTACTGATAGCAACTGTCTTTTTTTCAGCAATTTTTATGCGTTGTACAGCCACCTTTTTCTTCGCAGCAAATATACTTAATATAAAATGTACCACAAACAGAGAAGACAAAACTATTCCCTGCCAGCTGATAAAATCTCCGTCAATCACGAAAAAGAAAAAAAGTGTAGTGCTGATAAAAAGTATAGAAATATTTCGGGTTAAAAGCTTACTGTCCAAAAACTGCGGCACAAAGAGCATGCACAGCCCCACTATCAGACTAAGGTTGAAAACCATACTTCCTATAGCATTACCAATTGCTATACCGGGCATATCACCCACACAACTATATAGGGTAACCATCAATTCTGGCAACGTGGTAACTATACTAACCACCGTCGCACCCATTATTATCTCTGGAATGCCCGTCTCCTTGCTTATCTTGATCGACGCCTTGATGAGCATGTCTCCGCCCATTACGATGGCGATAAATCCAATAACTAGAAATACAACGTTAAAAAAAATCATATACACCTTGTTATATAGATACGAAAACTTGTCCTATAAAATGACAAGAAAAAACCTAAACTTTTGTTTAGGTCTTTTTTACAATATTACTTTGTTCTCTTATCCAGTTCAGATATTATGATAGGTTTCACTTTATCGGCTTTTGCCATTCCTTTGGTGCCTCTCATTACCTGTCCAATAAAGAAGTTTATTACCTTGTCAGGAGAAGTTACATAGTCCGAAATAGCGGTGCTGTTTGTATCAAGAGCCAGCAGAACCTGGGCAATTAACTCTTCATCAGCTAACCCTCCCAACATGTTAAGTTCTTTTGCCAACTTATTAACATCCGTATTTGTCCAACATACTTTCTCAAACAATTCCTTGCTGTTTGTCCTAGTCACTTTACCATCCTCAACTAACGATATTAAAGTCGTCAGATTCTTTGCAGATATAATATCTCTCAAATCCTCTGTTGGCTGCTCTTTTATCTTTTTTAACACCTCAGTCATTACCCAGTTAGATATCTGTTTTGGTTTGTTGAGCAAAGCTACACACTCGTCGTAATAATCTGAGAAAAACTTTTCACTAATCAATATTCCAGCATCATATTTCGGTATTCCATACTCATTAATATACCTGTCCATTCTCTCCTGAGATAGTGCCGGAAGTTCTTTGCGTAACCTCTCTATATCTTCTGGGCTGGTCTGAACAGACAGTAAGTCTGGGTCTGGAAAATATCTGTAATCCTGAGCCTCTTCCTTTGACCTCATTGAAAAACTTTTACCTTTGTTATCATCCCACCTTCTTGTTTCTTGAACAATTCTATTACCCTTTTCCAATTCGGCAATTTGACGTTGTGATTCATACTCAATCGCTCTTTTAACAGAACGGAAAGAGTTCAGGTTTTTCATCTCTGTTCTTGTACCTAGAGAAGCACCTTTCTTGCGAACAGAGAGGTTGACATCACATCTCATTCCACCCTGCTCCATCTTACAGTTTGCTACGCCAGCGTAGATTAAATCGCGTCTAAGTTTTATAAGAAATTCCACCGCTTCATCCGCATTGGATATATCCGGTTCAGTCACACTCTCGATGAGAGGTACTCCACCTCGGTTGTAGTCCACAAACGTTCCCACAGATAATCCATGGTGTATAAGTTTTCCTGCATCTTCTTCTAGGTGGATTCTGTTTAGGCGGATAAACTTTCCGCTGTCAAGTAGTATCCCGCCACCCACACAAGTTGGTGCAATTAACTGACTAACCTGATACGCCTTGCTTAAATCGGGATAAAAATAGTTTTTTCTTTCAAACACAGAAAGTGGCGAAATTTTGCAGCCAAAACATAGCCCCGCCTTAATTGTCTTTTCTATCGCCGCCTTGTTAGTTACTGGCAACGATCCTGGCAACCCTAAACACACTGGACAACAGTTAGTGTTTGGAGTATGTCCAAAAGCATTCTGACAGCCGCAAAAGATCTTTGTTTGTGTGTTTAACTCTGCGTGTATTTCCAATCCGATTACAATCTCATAACTTTCCATATTACACCTTAAAGTTCTTTGTAAAGTAGTGCGCTACATTATAAAGAACCCCCTCACTCAAATGTTTTCCAAGAATTTGTAACCCCAATGGCAATCCATTTTCACCCTTTCCACATGGAACGCTTATAGCTGGAATTCCAGTTACGTTCGCAGCAACAGTAAATATATCTTCAATGTACATCTCAAGCAAGTTAGTTGTCTTAGCCCCCAGCTTGAAAGCTTCACCAAGAGTAGTTGGCATGATAACAACGTCACACTCCTTGAATATTCTTTCGAACTGTGAAGTTAATGCTGCCTGTAGCTTCTTTGCTTTCAAATAGTAGGCATCAAAATATCCACTACTTAACACAAAGTTTCCAAGCATAATTCTACGCTTAACTTCTTTTCCAAACCCCTCCGTTCTGCTCATGTTGTACACGGCAGAAATATCTTTAGCATTCTCACTACGACGGGAATATTTAATACCGTCAAACCGACTGAGGTTGGACGCCGCTTCCGCTGATGTAATTGTGTAGTATACAGGTAGTGCCAGTTTATATGTTGGTACAGAAACCTCTGTAACAGTTGCTCCCTGTGACGTAAACCATTTTGAGATAGCGACATATTTATCTGTATACTTAGTATCTTTCATTATTTCTCTAACTTCTTTAATAACCCCGACTTTCAAACCTTTAATCGGTGCGGATATATTGGTCAAATAGTTAGGAACTTCTGCCTGTAAAGAAGTTTCGTCTTTGTTATCCCTTCCCGCTATAATACCTAATAATAGCGCGTTATCTTCCACCGTCTTTGTAATAGGTGCGCATTGGTCAAATCCAGATGCGTAAGCAACAATACCGTAACGAGAAACTCTTCCATAGGTAGGCTTAATACCAACTACGCCGTTAAACGATGCTGGTTGTCTGATAGACGCTCCCGTATCGCTACCTAATGCACATGGAGCCATATCGCACGCAACAGCACAAGCACTTCCGCCACTGCTTCCGCCCGCAACTCGTCCATCGTCTAGAGCATTTTTGCAGGCACCAAAGGCGGAGTTTTCGCAAGAACTTCCCATGGCAAACTCATCCATGTTAGTTCTACCGATAATAATAACACCTGCATCTAGCAGTCTTTGTATCACCGTTGAGGAGTACTGGGCTTTGTGATGTTCTAAGAACTTTGAAGCACATGAGACGATTTTACCTTCGTATAAAATATTATCTTTAATCAATATTGGTAAGCCCGCTAGAACCGGAAGTTTCTCGCCCGCTGCAATACGAGCATCCATCTGTTCAGCTTTTTGAATAGCGTCAGCGAAGACTTCCAACACGGCATTTTTGCCTTTATATTTTTTCATGTTAGAGATATAGTACTGCACATAATCCTTACAGGAAACCTTTTTAGAGGAGATATCTTTTAACACCTCTACAACTGTTTTGTTAGATAAATCCATTATTCCACCACCTTTGGAACGTTGAAATATCCCTGTCTTTGTTTTGGAGCGTTTTGTAAAACCACTTCTTGTGCCATACTTTGTACTACATCATCTTCACGCAACTCAGCAATTTTTTGCGGTCTATTATATACCACTTCGCCCTCTACATCTGCAGTCACTATCTCGTTCACCATAGACAAAATGTTGTTCAAATCGGCAACAAATTCTCCCTGTTCTTCTGGTGAAAAATCTAACGCAGATAATTTTGCTAAATGGTTTACATCTTCGAGCGTAATATCTTTCATAAATTCTCCTTGTAACCTGAAATAAATTAAAAAAACATTCTTGACTTTTGCCAAGAATGTTTATCCCTTTTATTAACTGCGGCAAAAATCACATTATACTAAACGTGCGTTGTTGTTATTATTGCCGTTATTATTAATTAAGAAAATCATAATTCATTCCTTTTTTACAAATATATTATATACTCATATCTTTTCTTTGTCAATAACTTTCTGTAGATTTATGTAAACGGGCACAATGGATATTGACAGGGGTATTGTCCTGTGAGATAATAAATGCATGGGAAAACTATTGTTTGATTGGAAACCAAAAGATGTAGAATACATTATCGAGAATTGGGGAAAAGAAAGCGCCCACTCTATGAAGAAGCGCTTTAATTGCTCATGGCAAACTGTCGCGAATAAAGCAAAAGAATTAGGTCTGTCTGAGCCAGTAGACCCTACTTGGACAGCAGAAGAAGTCGATACATTAATAGGACTGGCAAAGAAAGGCGTACATTACAAAAAGATTGCTGAGGTTATGGAAAAA
>CAYJAP010000024.1:0-10850 GCA_964368425.1 uncultured Lachnospiraceae bacterium
TTGAACAATGTGGTTGAGTTAAAGTTTGTCATTTTTAAATATTGGAGACGTGGCTGAGTGGTCGAAAGCGCCTCACTGCTAACGAGGTAGCCCGTAAAAAGGCTCCAGGGTTCGAATCCCTGCGTCTCCGCCAAGAGAACTAAGTATCGGAGTGACCCGAGTACTTCAAAACACCCCGTACGGGGTGTTTTACTATTCTTCCTTTTTATCTACTTCTAACCTCAATCTTGCTCCTTCTACAAGTTCTGTATAAGTTGTAATGTCAATATTTTTTAGTGAAGCTTTTATTTCTTTATATGCATCCTCAGCGTTTTTCTCGTAATCTTTTTTTGTCACTTTTGACTTAACGGTTGGAGACAATTCTGAGTAAGGTTTAACTATTCTTTGAATAGAACCTATTACTATCAATGCCCTTGGTCTACATATAGATAAAGTAACGGTTCCGCCAACTTGTGATTCTATGAACTCACGTATTGTGACACCTTCAATTTTCAAGTCAGTATCATGTTCGCGATAGAGCGCTGATATGTATCGTTCTGACTGTGCCATAGCTATACCCAATGTTTTAGAAGGATAAAATTTCCCTCTACTCGCATCATAATCTAACAGTATTTCATCGGGTCTTTTTAGTTCAACTATTTCAATATCAGAAAGTATATTGATAAGCAATAAATCAAACTGTGATTTTGAATGTCCTTTAGTGGATACGACGTATTTATTAGTGTTAAGTAAGGCAGGAACGCCAAAAATAATATTTTGCCCATACTTTGTAAGTATTTTTTCCATTAGATCTTCTGGTCCAGATATAGAAGCTTTAGAGAAACCAAAAATTTCATTACCAAGTTTTTGGGATTTGGGTTTAGTAAGATTTGGCTCATCAATAATTTTCTGAATAGCTTCAATAAGCCATTCAGCCTGTTTATTAATTTGTCTTTCAATCACAATCTCATTCTGCTCTCCGGTCTCCAATTGCTTTGTTAAGGCTACGATATCACTTTGAGAAAAACTTTTACTCGCTATAACTTCTTGCAATAGAAGACTGTAGTCTCGCTGAGTCTCAGCTTCTGGTATTGAAAGTGAATAGTTCTCTTCTAAAAAAGGGGCTATACGATTTTTTACCCTTGTTACCTTATCCTTACCCTCCTCTCTGTTAATAGAAGTTAATATTAAATACAGTTCATGAGTTATATAAATGGTCGAACCTAATATCTCATTAATTGACCCGCCAATTATGATTTTATCTACATCACTTTTTACATATCGTATAACTTCTACTATTTTATAGGCACCTCTTGGTGGCTTACAAATATTACTCGATAAAATATCTCTAAAAGTAAGGTCGTTCAGTATAATAGTAACTGAAAAATCCTCTTCTCTAAGGTCCTCTTTAAGAGAAGGAAAATATCTCCACTTCGTGTAGTTTATTTCTGTAGCCGAATACGTAAAAAGCGTGTGACCAGATACTTTCACTGTTTTCTTTGTGACTTTGACATTACTGTCATTTTTCAGTTTCGATAATCGTGTTTGAAGTTTTTCCGCTATAGTCTTTCTCACAATTTAATTATATCAAAACCACAACATTTTGGTCATTAAATCAATGTCAATTTCTTATCTTTATACATAATTCTACTTCTCAGATTCGCAAGTAACTCTCTCTTCTCGATCGTAGACCCTTCTTTCAAAATATATTTCGCATAGTTCCTGATATCCGTTTCTTGATCCGCCTTTACCTTTTCTTTAGCTCCAAGTACTGACCTTTGGAATATATTGAATCTCGCAATCTCATCTTCGAGTTTCTTTCTCATTCCTAATTCATTGATATTAACTTTGTCGAGAATTTTCAGCAATTCTAGAATTAGATCCTCTTCTCGTATGTACTTATTCTTGCAGTTACGGTCTTTTGACCTTGCACAAGAATAGTAGATATACCTGTTCGCCCCTCCATCTTTTAGTTTCTTCCATTTCTCTTCTGCGGATATTCCTGACTGGCAGTATCCGCAGGTGAAGAGTTTAGTGAATGCGAACTCTTTAGTCTCTCGCACTATCTGGTCTCGCTTTAGCTGTGCCTTTGCTTTTTCAAATAACTCCTGAGTAATGAGAGGGGTATGTTTTCCTTGATACCAATTACCGCTATTCTTAGGATATTCGAACATTCCATAATAGAAAGGGCTTTCTAATATTCTGTATACTCCCGCAAGTGTGAGAGGTTTATTTCCTCTAGTATAAAAATTGGCTTCAAATCTGAGCCAATTGTATATCTTTCTTCCGCTTAGTTTTTCATATGCTACTTTCTCAAATATTTTCTTTACTATGGGTGCTCGCAGTGGATCAACCACAAGCTGACACTTTTTATCTAACTCTCTTTGATTTAAATATCCAAGTGGGGCCACTCCAGGCCAGAGACCCATTTCAACTCTCGTTCGTAATCCACGCTTTACATTGATTCCTCTATTGTCATTCTCAAGCTTTGCTTGTGATCCTAAAATCATCAACAAGAATTTCTCATTTGGATTATTAGAAAACTTTTGTCCGAATGTTCGTATCTCTAATAATTTTCCAGCATCCATTAAATCTACAATTTTTCCAAGGTCACCTGCGTTTCTCGATATTCGATCTGGTGCCCATGTCAGTATTGCATTAAATTTATCTTGTTTAATTTCTTCGATAATCTCATTAAATACCGGTCTTTGACCTGTTTCTTTTGCCGAATGAGATTCTCGCTTCATTGCGACAATCTCCAGACCGTCACGTTCGGCAAGCTTCAACATCTCATTTATCTGACTATCTATTGATAGTACTTGTCGTTCTTCTGATTCTGTCGATTTTCTTGCATAAAGGCAGTACTTAACCTTTATTGGGACCGCTTCTTTTTTAACCCCCATCCCTTGAGGTGCTTGTATTGTGTTATTCATACAACAACATTAATGACGCCGATCGTTGATTAAGTCTAGGTTTTGGGGAGTAGATAAAGAGTTGGTAAAGCTCCTCCGAAAAACCTTTATTTAAGGTGTATTTTATGGTAAAATCAAAATTATCATGACCGCTAAAGAACATGACGAAAAAGCTTTACTTAAAAAAATCTCCGAATTAGAAGCGGAGCTTAAAAAGATCAAGAAGCAAAAGAAATATGGTCTGGTTTGGGAAGATAAACCAGAGCAAATTGTAGAAGATTGCAAACGCAATGTTCCTATTTTGCGTCTTAAAGAAAAAAAGAAAGGTATTAATCCTGTTGTTACTACAGACGAATCAAAGGATGAAAATATTTTAATTGAGGGCGACAACTATCACGCACTTTCTGTTTTGAATTACACTCACAAAGGAAAGATCGACGTTATTTATATCGACCCTCCATATAATACAGGAAATAATAGTTGGAGATACAACAATGATTATGTAGATAAAGATGACGATTTTCGTCATAGTAAATGGCTTTCTTTGATGTATGCACGATTAAAGTTAGCAAAAGGATTATTAACGAGTAATGGTGCTTTGATTTGTGCAATTGATGAAAATGAACTAAATACCTTAGGTCTTTTATTGCAAGAAATATTTTACGGGTGGGCTATAGATTGTGTCACTGTAATACATAATCCAGGTGGAATTCAAGGTACTAATTTTTCTTATAACCATGAATATGTATATTTTGTATACCCAAGACAGAGTGGATATATAAAGCCAGAACAAAGATCTGGTGATGACCTCACTCCTTTCAGAGATTGGGGTAAGGAAAACTCAAAAAGAGAAGGTTCTCCAAATTGTTTCTATCCAATCATTTCTGATGGTGAAAAAATTATTGGTTTTGGTGAAATTCCTAAAAAAGAATTCCACCCTAAATCATCTAATGAATTAAGAGATGGATTAGTTTATATATGGCCAATAGATGCAAAAGGAGTAGAGCGTCGATGGCGTTTTGCTCGAGATACGGTAGAAACAATCTCTCAAGAACTTGTTGTTAAGAGACAAGGCGACCAATTGTCAGTTCTTCGTGGAAAAATAAATTACATAAGAAAAACTGTTTGGGATGATGCTAAGTACAACGCAAATATATATGGTACCCAGCTTTTATCTCAAATACTTCCTGACAAATTTCCTTTCCCAAAATCTCTACATCTTGTGCGAGAGTGTTTAATCTCAGTTGAACAAAACAAAAATGCTGTAATTCTTGACTTCTTTGCTGGATCAGGCACAACTGGACATGCGGTACTTGAATTAAATAAACAAGACAATGGTAATCGTAAGTTTATTCTCTGTACAAATAATGAGAATAATATTTGTGAAGAAGTGACTTATGAAAGAGTTAAGCGTGTAATAACTGGTTATAAAAATAAGAAAGGAGAGAAAGTTGATGGTCTTGGTGGTAATCTTCGTTACTATAAAACTGATTTAGTAGATATAGAAAAACTTCACCACACACCTGATCAAGCAAAAGTTAAGCTTACATACCAAGCTGGTGAGATGGTTGGTCTTCGTGAAAACACTTTGAACGAAGTTGCAAAGAACGACTGGTGGCAAATCTTCGAAGGTCACGGAAAGACCACCGCGATCTACTTCAAAGAAGATAAGGAGAAGTTACAAGACCTTGTTGATCTTCTTGAGAAAAAGAAACAGCCATCGGTCCTGTACATTTTCAGTTGGGGTAAGAATGAATACAAGAGCGAGTACAGTTCTGCAAATATCCGAGTCGAGGATATTCCCGAACCTATCCTTGAGGTATACAAGGAAATTAACCGCCTATAATTTATGTTTCCACTTAAACCTTTCCAAGAAACCGCGATAGCAAAACTCAAAGACCAATTTCTGGATCTTTGGAAATCTTCATCTACCAAATTACCTTTGGTATTTAAGTCACCAACTGGTTCAGGTAAGACAGTCATGCTTGCACAGTTTCTGCGTGACATAATCTCTGATCCTCGCTTTGTGGGTAACGATGTTGCGTTTCTTTGGATGTCCAAGGGTCCAACTCTTGTTGAACAAAGTAAGAACAAGCTTTTTGAATACTACGGTGGAGCATCGGAACTTGAGCTTTTGGATATCAACGATCTGAACAGAAAAGTCATGACACGCAACAGTGTCTTTTTCATCAACTGGGAGAAACTCAAGGGACAATCAAAGGAAGTTCTCAAGATTCGTAAGGATAACGAGCAAGACATTTCTTTTGATGGAATGATTGAAGCGACTCATGAAGAAAATAGAAAGATCGTTGTAATTATCGATGAAGAACACCTTGGTGCTGATACAGACAAAGCACTTGAGCTTATTGATGGCCTTATCAAGCCAAAAATAATTATCCGAGCTTCTGCTACTCCGAAATTTGAGCCTACTGTTAGCGATCTTGAAGATAAGGTTGCTGGTTTTGTTCGTGTACGTCGAGAGGATGTCGTGCGAGAGGGTTTGATCAAAGAGAAGATTATTTTCCAAACAGAAGAAGACCTCAATCAAAAGCAATTCAAGGGAATGGATCAGGATGAAATGCTCCTCGAACTTGCTTATCAGAAGCGTGAAGAACTACTTAAGTACTACAAGGAGCTTGATCTTGATATCAATCCACTCGTACTGATTCAGCTTCCAAACGATGACAAGGCAACTACTGAAACAAGTAATACAAACAAGCAAGAAATAGTCACCAACTATCTCAAGAAAAAAGGAGTGTCTGAAAACAACATTGCCGTCTGGCTTTCTGAAGACAAAATAAACCTTGAGGATGTTGAAAGAAACAACTCGTCTATCTCGTTTCTTCTTTTCAAACAAGCAGTAGCTACTGGTTGGGACTGTCCTCGTGCTGGTGTGCTTGTGATGTTCCGAGAGATCAAGAATCCGACTTTTGCCATTCAAACTGTCGGTCGTATTCTTCGTATGCCTTACGGAACTCATTTTGGTAAGCCTGAGCTTAATCTTGGTTATCTCTATACGAACTACAAACGAAACGAGGTTATCAGCGAATACGATAAATCAAAGTCTGAAAACAAGCCTGCCATTTACGGTAGTTATCGCAGAAAGGATATTGAGCCTATTCAGATTGAGTCCGTGTTTATGAGTCGTTCCGACTATAACGACCTTGGGGACTCCTTCCAGACCACCTTCAAGAAAATTGCTAACAAGACTTTTGGTATCAAAGAAAGTGATAGTGATACAAAGAAGAAACTTACAGCGAAAGGTCTAGAACTTAAGCCACAAGTAACCAACGGTATTATCGTTGGCGTTGAGATTGATGATTACGACAACTTCACGAAGGAACTTCTCGCTGAGGGAGGAAGTCACGATCAGGAAATGTCACAGCACGATATTGAAAGACTTTATAATCTTGTTTGCTTCAATATTGTTGGTAAGCAGACTGACGAGAATAAAAAGTTTGCACCTGAGCGTTCGTGGGGAAAGCTAAAGACTGCTCTTAATGTGTGGTTACTTCCAGTCCTTGGTGATGATCGAACTTACGCATATAAAGTTATTCTTAATGACTTACTAAAAGAAGGTGGTGTACTTCGACCAGTCATTGGTGAGGCATTGGAAACATATCGTCCAATTCGTGATCAGGAAGTGAACAAGAAATCTGCTCGTTCAAAAAGAACAGAGGTTATTGAAGTTCCACGATCTTCTCTTTTCTTCACTGATAATTATGAGGAAATGAAAGTGAAGCGTTCAGCGATGGAACCTTTCTATATTGCTAAAGAGGTTGTCGATAACGAAAAGACTTTCATTAAACTACTCGATGAGAATAAGGATATTGAATGGTGGTATAAGAACGGAGACTCTGGAAGTGAATACTTCTCAATTTCTTATTACAACGCCGATGAGAATAAAGAGAAACTCTTTTATCCTGACTGGATCATAAAGACTAAGAACAAGGTTTGGATTGTCGATACCAAAGCTGGCTTTACCGCCGAATCAAACGATACTAAATATAAAGCTGAAGCGTTGCAAGAATGGCTTAAAGGCAAAAAAGGATTTGCTGGAGGAATTGTTGTTAAGGATGTAAATGGATGGAAGGTAAACTCCAATAAGGAGTACTCTTATACGCCTGCTATGAAGGGGTGGAATAGTTTTGAACTATGATTGAAAAGATATTTATTAAAAACTACAAAATATTCGATACTTTTGATCTCAATTTAAATGACACGCTTAACTTAATCGTTGGTGATAACGAAGCGGGTAAATCGACCATTCTTGAGGCTGTTAATATTGCCCTAACAAAAAGATTGAATGGTAGGAATGTTGAATATGAACTATCTCCGTATCTGTTTAACAAGAAGTGTGTTGATGCATATTTGCAAGATATAAAAGATGGTAAGACTGCAATTTTGCCAGAGATTATCATCGAACTTTATCTAAAAGCTGAACCAGAGCTTGAGCCTCTGCGAGGAACAATGAATTCAAAAAATGAAGACGCTGTCGGTGTAAAGATAGAAATAGTGTTCGATGAAGATTTTAAGGAAGAATATGCAAATCTAATTAAGGAGTCTCCTGCTGATTTAAAGTTAATTCCTGCCGAATATTACAAGATTAATTGGTACTCTTTTGCTAATAATGGAGTGACTCTTCGAAGTCTTCCTATTCGCTTGTCATATATAGACGCAACAAGCATACGTTTACAGAGTGGTACTGACTATTACCTTCAGGATATTATAAAAACGGATTTAGACCCCAAAGAGAGAGTTGGCCTTAGTGTTGCTTATCGAAAATTAAAAGAGATCTTTTCTAAAGAAGATTCAATCAAAACCATCAACGATAAACTGACAAGCAAGAAGGGTGCAATTACAAACAAGGGCTTGTCTATATCGATAGATATCTCTCAACGTACGAATTGGGAAACAAACCTTATTCCTCATCTTGATGAATTACCGTTTCAACTGGTGGGTAAAGGAGAGCAGAACGCTTTAAAAATAATGCTTGCTCTCGAACGGAAAGCTCTTGATTCAAACATAATCTTGATTGAAGAACCTGAAAATCATCTATCTTTTTCTTCAATGCATATGCTTATTTCTAAAATACGAGAAAAGTGTGAGAATAAACAAATTATTATCACTACTCACAGTGCATATGTTCTTAACAAGTTGGGCTTGGAAAATTTGATTTTACTAAATGAAAACAAAACGACATCTCTAAAATCATTGCCATCTGACACTCAGGATTATTTTAAAAAGTTGTCTGGATATGATACTCTCCGACTCGTCTTAGCAGAAAAAAGCATATTAGTGGAAGGCCCCTCAGACGAGCTTATCATTCAAAGGGCTTTCTTAGATGAACACAAGGCTCTACCTTTAGACAAAGGTGTTGATGTTATTAATGTTCGAGGACTTTCTTTTTTAAGATTTCTCCAAATTGCAAAAGAATTAAATAAAAATGTTTGTGTTGTAACTGATAATGATGGCGACTACGCAAATAATGTTGATACTAAGTATTCTCCTTATTCTGGAGATGCAAATATAAAAATTTGTCGATCAGATGACAACTCAAATCCAACACTTGAACCTCAATTATTAAAAGCTAATGGTCGAGATGCTTTAAATAAGATATTTTCTACGTCCCATGCTGATGATGCAAAAATGTTGGCATATATGAAAGGTAATAAGACAGAGTGTGCTTTAAAAATATTCGAAACAAAAGAAGCTATTGCATTTCCAGATTATGTCAAAGACGCTCTCAAATAAGAATAGAAGTATCATTGCGTGTGCCGGCTCAGGCAAAACCACAAGTCTTGTTACAGAAGCATTGAAAATTAAAGATTCTACGGTACTTATTACTACATATACTATCGAAAATGTAGACCAAATAAATCGTTGTATCGTAGAGCAAAATGGTTTCATTCCAAAGAATATTATTGTTCTCTCGTGGTTCGCTTTTTTATTGAGAGACGGTATTCGACCATATCAAAACTATATATCGAATGATTCTAGAGCTAGATCGATATTTTTTCAAACAGGAGGAACTGCTTTTCATAAAAAAGCAAATTATTTTACGAGTTTAAAAGATGTTTACAGCAACAAGGCGTCTGAGTTTGTTGTGGAGTGCAACAAGAAAAGTAACGGTCTGGTTGTAAAGAGATTGGAAAAAATATACAGCCATATTTTTGTTGATGAGTTACAAGATCTTGCGGGATATGATCTTGATTTTCTAGAATTACTATTCGCTTCAGCATCCCACGTAATTTTGGTTGGTGATCCTAGGCAATCTACATACAGTACAAATCATTCAAAGAAAAATAAAAAGTTTAAAGGAAAGAATGTTCATGCTTGGCTGATGGAACAGGAAAAGAAAAAAGCTATTTCGATTGAAGAAAAAACAGAATGTCACAGATGCAATCAAAACATATGTGATTTTGCCGATTCTCTTTTTCCAAACTTACCAAAAACAACTTCGAAGAATTTGGAGTCAACTGGTCATGATGGTATTTTTACCATTTCTCTATCAGATGTTGACGAATACATTGAAACACACAAGCCAGTAATTTTAAGATACAGCAAAAGCACCAAGACTTTATCGCACCAAGCAATAAATATCGGATTATCCAAAGGCAGGACATATAACAGAGTGCTCATTTTTCCAACAAAAAATATGACTGATTTCCTAACTAAAAAAGATCCTGAAAAGGCTGGCGACCTAAGCAAATTCTATGTAGCCGTAACACGGGCAAGATATAGCGTGACTTTCGTAATATGATAGACGACACTTATAAAAATAATCCTGTTTTTAAAAAGATATTGGAATATTCAAAGTTCTATGAACTACTATCTTTTTCTGTATTTGGTTTTTTGACTCCAGGTATTTCGGGAATGCTAAGTGCCGACAGCTATGTTTTTTCTTCTGTTCAAGGAACACTTGATTCAATCCACGATGTTTTACTGAAGGGAAGGATAAATGATGCCTACGCTTTATTGAGGAAATATAATGATTCTATAGTTATCAATATATATACAACACTATATTGCAAGGATAACTTAGCAGAGGAAGACTATGTTGTTCAAAAAATAACTAACTGGATTAATGGTACTGAAAAGCTACCAGAATACAGGATAATGTCACAATATATACGAAGCCATAAAACATTAATAAAGTTGAATGATTTAATTTATATTGACGATACATATAAAAATCTCCGAGAGAGATGCAATGATAATACCCACTACAACTTTTACAGGAATGTTCTTTTGAATGATAAAGATATCTATAATAAAAATCGTTTAAAGGAACTGGAGAGATTTTCTGCCGACATTGAACTATTGTTTCTTTTACACATAACTTATTTATTTTATGTAAACGATCACTATATGATGTCTAGTGATTACAGGGATAGTATGGATTTGGGACTTGAGCCAGAAGAAGGATCTCAATACTATGTCGCTCCATTCGTTCAAGATGTCTTTGATGATGTGTTAAAAAAGAACCGACCAGATATCGCAAAACTCATTAAAAGTACCACCTCAATGCAACTAACGTAGACTGTTGGTAACTCCTACTACACAAATTCCCAACACTAAGCTAAGGTACTGACTAATACCAATATTTTTGGTATTATGTTCACATACAACTGAATATGAAATGACCTAACCCCTCTTGGTTTTTCTTGAGGATATGGTCGAAAATCCGTCCAAAGTAGAAACCTCCTAATCAGAGGCCACTTTGGACGGTCATATCGGGAAACTGGTATGGGTATATCTCACGGGATATGCCAGCCCTGGTTAGGAGATTTTTGCTAACCAGAATTATTAGCTTAAAATCCGTCCAAAAAATATGTCTAAACAATTAATCTGCTCACAATGTGGGTACATAGGTAGTTCCCAAAAAACCATCAAAGGTAATTTCGCTATTGAAATTGTCTTGTGGCTATTTTTTATTATCCCCGGCCTCATCTATTC
>CAYJAP010000025.1:0-4385 GCA_964368425.1 uncultured Lachnospiraceae bacterium
AGGAACTACTATTTGTGTTTCCGAAGTTATTGGAAGATTAAATGTCGTAGTATCTATTGTGTATTCTCTGTTCTGATTTTCGCTTGTGCCCCACACAGGAAGCTCATCTGCAGAACGGAAGAAATCTTCTTGCATGGCGGCAATGTTATAGGACACATTATAGTTTATAATCTCCCATTTAGCATAGAAGTTTTTTGCACCCGTACTTGCCGTTGGTAGTTCCGTGAATGCATTACTACTAGTTAAGCCCGCATTTGTAATGCTACTGTAACCAACTCCATCAGTGCCGTAATATTGACTGCTTTTATATTCAAACCAGCCAATAAACGTATAGCCTTTCCTGCTTATATTAACTGCGGTGGCAAAAGTTTGTGTAGGGGATATAACTTGATATTTCTTTTCATATCTATTTCCAGTACCTGTTCGTAGAGTTAAGTCATTGGCGAAAGCATACCCCTCGGCAAAAGTTCCACTCTCTGGATAAAAACTTAGTGTATAGTCTTGGATTGTCCATTTTAGGTATACTGAAGTGTCTCCTATTGAACCGGTGTTTATCGCTGATATGCTTGTTCCTGAGAACGATGCGTCGCTGTACCATCTATCAAAGACGTATCCCAACTTAGATGCTTGAGCAGATGTTGGTAGCGTTAACGTAGCGCTCTCTACGGTATATACTTTCGCATACCTTGACAGAGATTCATTATATACAAAACCTGCAGAAGTTAGTGTGTTATCTATTGTAGAGTCGGCGTCGTATTTCACATTTGGGTATGCATATAAATTATATTCTACCAACTCCCATCTTGAATAAACATCCTCAGCAGCCGGTTCATTATCAGCCAACTCCTCACCAAATACGGTAGGTGTGTTTTGTATTTCGCCGGTTTCCGACAGCTCCTCGCCAATAACCGTTATTTCTTTACCATCTCTTTTAACATACCATCTTTGTAAAACGTATCCCCTAGCTGTAGCCGTTCTCATCTCATTCCATTTACTGCTCGAGATAGCTTCTCCGTGGTCTATAGTAAGGTCGGAAATTTGACGTTCTAACACAATGTTGGGGCGTCCTTCGTTCTTCTCAGTAACAAATCTTAACGTTATTGCTGCACGCCAATTAGCAAAAATTTCTCTATCTCCTAAGATAGGATTATCAAAAGGATCTATACCAATTTTTTCTTCTCCATTTTCTGTATACATATAGTACCAGTCATTCAAAAGATAGCGTGTACGTTCTGGCATAATTTCAGATGATGCCGTTCTACCGTGGTATACTTTTGCGGTATATGAATTCTCGTACTTTTGTCCATCTATCGTCAGAACAGCTTTGTAATCAGAATCCTCTTCTACATTAAAGTTATATGTAACGTTATAACTCTTTCTATCCCACTTTGCATAGAGCTGTACGTTGGAATTCATTGTAAACTCCGCATCAAAACCCGGTACAAACTCAAACTTATTGGAGTGTTCTGGGTCGGAGTACCAAGCATCAAAATAGAAGCCTATATACTCTTCATCCATGTGATCAACCATAAAGTTCGTAGTCCACTGATCGCCATCAAGTATTCTTTTAAAATATATTTCTTCTTGTGGTCCCTCTAACTCCCCACCCGTAGTAAACCCCTTGTGTACAGTTAATGTGTACACATTAGTAAGTTTAGCATATATAATCTGAGCTACACGGAACACTACATCTTCTGTAGTAAACTGTACTCTTCTTACATACGCCTTTCCATATATATCAACCCTCTCTTCGTGGGTAATCTCATCGATGCTTATTTCTTTGGTTCTAGCAGAATCTAAATACCAGCCGTTAAAGTGTAAATCTGTAAATGTTGCAACCTTTAATAGGTCGTCCGAAGTAAAATCCTCTAGCTTCTTTTCTTGCGCTATAACAATATATACATTAGATATTCCGGTTTCAGTATAAGTGTCTATAACCGTCGTAAATCCATGGTCTGTATAAAACCAATAATGCTCCTCGTCGCTCGCCAGCATACCGCCCAGCACAGGAACAATCTCTACCGCTCCTTCCGGAATAGGATCTTCTACAATCGGAATGTCCGAGGTTCTATTTTTGCCGAGAATACCAAAGGCAATGGCGAGTCCAGCGCCTGCAGCTACAAGAATAGATGTTATGGTGATAAGAAGAATTCTCATACCTCGCTTGCTCATATTATTCCCCCTCTTAATGAAGTTGATATTCCTATTTTAGTACAGTCAAATTTATTGTATAGTTTACACCAAAAAATGTCAAATAATTTACAATGCTATTAGATTTTGTGGAATTATAAGAAGAATATTTATCGTTAGTAGTAATCTGTCCATGAATAATTCATACATCAATAAAACATACTAACTGTACTGAGGTGAACTATGCGTAAAAAGGATAATATTGTTAGCAAAAAGACGGTTATAATCAAGGAAACCGCCACAGAAACAAAACCTAAAAAACCAACTAAAACGCGCAAGAGAAAGAAGAAGAAAGACAAAACAGGTAAACTACTGTTATCTCTTAGTTTGATCAGCCTAGTTTTGTTAATGGTTATTGTCGGTCAATATTTTATTATAAATGATTCCACAACGCCTTCCGATTCTTTACCCAAAGGCACTATCATAAACGGTGTCAACGTTGGGGGTATGAGCACTACTAAAGCAGGGCAAGTTCTTTCACAGATAGTTGCACAGAAAGCAAACTCCTTCCGATTAAACATCTCTTATAACGATAAAACCTGGAGTTTCGATAAAAAAGATTTCGCAGTAAATAGTGACATACATACCATTATCGAAGATATACAGAAACATGATTCTCAAACTATTGACCATGACGCACAGCTCGAAACACTTTCTCTGTTGAATAAAAATGGGTTAAGTTTAAATCTTGCCTTTAACTATCTATTTACTGGCTTAGACGAGAAAATTGAAAAGATAGTAAAAGAAATTGAGATTGAACCAGTTGATAGTATTATAACCTTTCATCCTAACAAAGAGACTCCTTTCACCATAACTGCCGAACAAAGCGGACTAAGGGTGGACATAGAAAGGCTTTACAAAGATATTAACGCTGAGTTTTTGAAAAAAGATGTTGTTAATGTTGCAATAACCACATTCGAAGAAAAAGCCAGCGTTACTGAACAAGACAATGTTTTTGCAACAACTCCTCTCTCTACTTTCTCTACAAAAGTAGCAGATAGCACGGGGGCAAGAAAGAGTAACGTAAAATTGGCGCTCGAAAAATTTAATGGAAAGATTATTGCAGCGGGAGAAACAATAAGTTTTAATGATGTGACAGGACCACACTCCATCTCTAATGGATATAAAATCGCAACAATAATATATAATGGACAATTCGTGGACGGAGTGGGTGGCGGAGTATGTCAAGCTAGCACCACTATGTACAACGCCCTAATACTTGGTGGTATTGATGTACTAGAGGCGAACAAACATACTCTGCCCGTGAAATACGTACCTTTGGCTCTGGATGCAATGGTATCCAATAGCTCCGACCTTGTATTTAAAAACCAAACATGTTCCCCTATATACATCAAAACATGGTGTGATGAAAACTCAGTAAGCGTACAAATATTTGGGACTAAATCCAGCGAATACACCTTAAAATCACGCTCGGAAACGATATCCACTATACCCCACAGTGGAGACGTAATAAAAGTAGACACAAAGAGGGAGTACTCCGATAAAGTGCTATATAAGGGCGAACAGTTCAGATTGAGTTACCCTCGAGATGGATACGAAGCACGAGCTTTTATCGAGTACTATCTCGGTGATAAAAAGATAATGGAAAAAGAGATCCGTCATGAGATCTACTACCCGCAAAATGGAATAATAATCGAGGGTTCGGAAGTGCCTCCAGCGGGAATAGAGATTGTGGATAGTAATGTTAGTATAATTTCTCCAAACACCCAAGCCGTTGCCAATATGACTGAGGACAGTGTGTCTACAGGATTCTGTCCTTAATAGGCTATTATATTTTGACATGTTGTAAAAATATGATATTATATATTTTGAAAGTACTTTAAAAGTATATAAGTAGGTGGGGAATATGGTAAAAAGAAATAAAGGATTGCTGCGAACTGCTGGAATATTAACTCTTATCTCTTCTATTATTTTAGGATTATTTAATGGTATGCTACTCCTTGTGGTGGGCGGTTACGCGCTATCTCTAGGAGCTTTTGCTGGAGCGATAGCTGGCTCAACAGACAATATGTTTGGCGCGATGATACTAATTGTCTTTGTTATTTTCCTTCCACCTTTGATACTGGCTATTGTTTGTTTTGTTTTCGCAATAAAATGCCTTCAATTTACTTCTCGTCACGACTATTTCTACAAACAAGCACGCAAATCTATAATAACTTTTATGGTATTTATGG
>CAYJAP010000025.1:4485-10520 GCA_964368425.1 uncultured Lachnospiraceae bacterium
AAGGAGTTTTTGTTTTATATGTCCTATTATGTATTAAGATTTGCCGCCAAACATCTTGTTAATTATTTTACAAAATATACTTTTAGGTATCCACCTTTCAAAGAAGTATAATAGCCTATACCCCGTGCCCATAATCGTAAGAGGTTTCAGTCTTTTGCGCACACACCACCTGTATATTGTTTTGCATGCTTTATCTACGTCCATACGTTTATCTTCTCTGCTGTCTATTGTATTAGCGGCATTCGCTATACGCTCGCCGTACCTCTCATTCGTTGAGTAGTTTTTTACCCGGTTTTTACTGAAATTAGTTTTAATATCTTTTGGACATATCACTCCTACTTCGACACCAAAGGGAGCACACTCCATAGTCAATGTCTGACTAATCGTAATTACCGCTGCTTTACTCGCAGCATATAAACCTCTAAAAGGTACGGGGAACAGTCCCAGCACGCTGCTGATATTAATGATTCGACCACCCTCCGACATTAGCGGCAGAGCGTATTTACAACAATTTATTACTCCAAGTACGTTAACATCGAAAAGTCTTTCAACCTCTTCTGACGGTACTAGCTCTGTTGCTCCGGATATGCCGTATCCCGCATTGTTTATAAGAATGTCTATATTCTTATATTTTTTTCCGATACGCCCAAAAGCTTCTTTTATATTCTCTTCGTTGGAGATATCACACGGAAAAAATGAGGAGCATTCGTTACCTTCATCGCTTCTAGATAACCCTACTACTTCATATCCATTCTCCTGGAACTTACGAGCTAAATGTTTTCCTATTCCGCTCGATGTACCAGTAATTACGGCAACCTTTCCCATATCCCGCCTCCATCCATGATTTTACTATAATAACCTCTTTTACACAAACATATTTATAGTAACAAAAAAAAGATGTGCGACATAATATGCATTGTATATTAAGTTAAATTAATATACCCCTCCCTTATTTCAGTAAAATTTTACTGTTTAGATAAAGATAGGCAATGTAAAAATTGCCTATCAGTTTTTGTGAATGGATAAAATTGCTGTAAATAGTGGTTTATACTTATTCACAAAAGTTATCCACATATACACAATGTAATTTTTATAAATTTTTATGAATAAATATAAAATTTTGTATAAATACGCAAAAAGATGTATATATACACCCTTTAAACACATAGTTATCCACTTATCCACAATAAAAATGTTGTTTATCCACAATAAACTTAGAAACATTGTTCGAAAAACTATAGAAAGTAATGGTTATCCACAACCCACCGCGATGTTATGCACATAGAAAATAAATGTTTTAAGTAAAATAAACGTAGCCGCCATCCATTATGCATTTCTATACGAAAAAACATTTCCTTTAAAAGGTTTTGCAAATAGTTTCGTATAATATATAATGTTTATAGTTTTTATTAGGAGATTTTTATGTTATACGTTTTTCTTAGCATTACCATTATAAGCGCACTACTTTTTATAGGTGTGAAAACATTTAAGGACAACTCCACCTATTCTTTATTAAGTAGAAATCTTGCAAACTTCTGTGTTGTAGTTCTGGCGATTCTATCAATATTTCAAGCTAGCGAGAAGTTAATGAACTATCAAGTTGTTATAGTTGTCGCCTTGTTGGGGTTGTTTTTTGCGGACACACTATCTGAACAAAGAGAGTTAATCTCCAGCAAACAGAAAAATTTAGCACGAAATGGACAGTTTATCCTAACATTTATTTCACTGGCTCTTCTATATATAGGAATTTCTGTCGTTTCCAGTATCGTCGAGATGCAAATTCTGTATCCTTCGCTAATAGCGGTAGGCGTTTCATCCTTCGTTACCATAGCCCTAATATTCGTGGCAAAATGGCGAGGATTGGATTACGAAAAATTCACCGCCCACGTTGTACTTGGATTGCTGCTTTCCACATTCTTATTCGTATTCACTCTTTACGTAAGTATCACAACAGGAGTTGCGGTATTATTTACAATAGGTACTGGACTGATGTGGTTAGCGATTATTTCCTGGGGAATTATGATATTCGGTAAAAAACAGCATGGAGCCCTTACTGCAATAACGTTCCTGCTACATTATGCGGCTCAAATCTGTATTGCTATGTCACTACTTTCTATGTAGTAACTAACAACGAAATTTAATATTAAAGTACAATTAAAACTATACCGTTATAATTTGCACACAACAAAAAACAAACCCTTTTTATGTGGTTTGTTTTTACATATACTTCGACTGCAGCATCCAACGATATGCGATGAATCCTGTCGACTGGTAATAGTTGTAGATACTAGCCATTGCCATTGGTATATATATAGCACTCAGCTGAGGACAGTTATCAAATATTAGCCCGCCCAGTGACGGCGGATAGATTCTGTTAATCGTTACCGATCGCAGAACAGAGCAGTTTCTAAAAGCTCCAAACCCTATATACGCCACATTAGATCCGATATATACCGTTTGTACGTAGCTGTTTCCTTTGAACGCGTTAGCAGCAATTTGAGTTACCTTTTTACCGTTTATTTCTTCTGGGATATATATCGAGGTGCGAACAGTCGCAGACGCCTTTAATCCCGTTATAGTAACCTCTGTCGAGGTTTGTGAGTAGTTAAAATATACTGCTTCCCATTTGATATACACCACTATGCTCTGTTGGATTGCGTCACTCATTACCACCGCTTCTAGTAACGACTTATCGTAATAGAATCCACTAAAGACATAGTCATATTGAGAATAGTTGCTCAAAACACTACTGAACGTCTTACCTTCCTCTACTCCAGTAATAACTTCAAATGAATTTGCCAGAAGAGGATGTGTATTATGGACGGTAACTTGATAGATTGCAACGAACTTTCCATATAGATGGTCTCCGTCTTTTATATTGTTTCTACTGTACATGCGAGAGTAGTCCGCACTAGTATACCACCCCTTGAACACTACTCCTGAAGGAGGTTCCACAGTGTAATCAAATATATCAGACTCTTTATATGAATAGCTAATCACTTCGTCATCGTACAGATGTAGTGTAATATTAATCATTGAGTCCTGAGGGTTATTGCCTCCACCATCATCTGAACCTTTACAAGACACCATAAACACACCGGTTACCAGAACCAGCAGTGCTAACAAACTCAATTTTGTAAATATTTTTTTCACGATGTGCCATTCTCCATAGAAAGAATCCATATATGGTATATATACATTATATATATTGTGTAAAAACATGTCAAATAATCGCACGCAATAAAAAAGATAGCCTTTTAACTAAGCTATCTTTGTCTAATACAATTATACTCTCTTATTAGGCTCCTCAGCCTCGACTGGCATGTGTGCTGTCGGCATACTTCCCACAAAAACCATTTCACTATTAATGCTTATATCCAACATGTTAAGATAGTAGTTCACGTCTGATGTCGTTTCTGACGTATACTTAACGAACATAAAAATTCTATTATTAACAATGTCAAATTTCAGCACCTTGTCGGTGTATGGCGTTTTACCACTCAAAGCTAATTCTTTTACTGTACCCTCAATATTAACCGAATAAAGCTTCGAATCCCTGATGTAAAATATACTATTTTCCGCTGTTCCCACAACAGTGAGAGTTCCAGATACTAGATTCCTTGAGGACGCTCCTCCGTCATTTATAAGTCGCAATGTACTGTTGTCATACACCACTACTGCAGATGTACTACCCGCACTCTCTAAAATATATGATGATGAATATGCACTATCAGTTAATTTTGTTTCAGAAGTAAATTTGTCGTTTAGTATAGATGATCTGTATATAACTCCATTATCACTGGAAATTTTTCCATTTTGTTTTTTATAAAATAAGTATCCATCTTTCTGCTCAAGTATAGTATATTTATAATCTGTCTTAGTAACCTCTTTTATCTCCGAGCTACCAATCTTTACTCTTGCAAGGATATTCCCTTTAACATAACTTTTGTCATCTTCTGCTAAATCTTTTGTAAAGTAAATGGTTTGGTTATAAGAAACTAATTCGAATTTATCAGAATATCTCGCATCTTTTTCAATGTTACTTTTAGAGTATATTGTTGAAGTTGGAAGACTAGCTCCAGTAACATCTTTTGCCATTATAACCGTCTCTCCAGCAGACTTGCCTGTTGCCTTTACACTGACAATTTGCTCTGATGCATAATAAACAAAGAGTACTTCCTCTCCAATTTTATACGCTCTCCATTCGCCGGTATCACCCAGCTTTACAGCAGCCTTAACAACTTTAGAGTTGCTCCCATCAATTTTTATACGACAAAGGTCAACGGTGTCATTCAACAACTTACCTTCCCCGTCGTTCTGCATGTTTGGTGTAGTATAGTAGATGTAGTCGTCATAGAGATAAAAGCCGCCTTTTTCAAAACCTACTACTTTAGAAACTATCCTTTCAGCATTATTTAAAAAACCTTCGCTGTTAGAAGAAACTTCACCGTTAACCAATTTAGTTCTGTATATTGCGCCTGTAACCACGTCACCAAATTTATTTTGAGTTTTTGCATCCGTCAAAGTTTCGTAAGAAACAAATCCGTTAACGAAATATAAATACTCTCCCTGCTGCACACTCATACCCCCGTTGGATAAAACAGCAGATTGGTCGATAACCGCTTCGTCTTTGTCTTTACTACAACCAACAAAAACCATAATACCGATAAACATAACTAGTAATATTGAATAAATCTTTTTCACATAAACCTCGAAATAAAAAAGTATAGAACGATATTTTAATACGGCAAAGACCCGTTTAAATGCTTTTTCATAATATCAAAATTATAGCACTTAGTCAATCGTTTTATACTCTTTGAAACAGTTATATTTTACTAATTGCTTCCTGCAGATAGATTTATCGACTCCCCCGTCTCAGCATCTTGGTACATTATCCAAAACCCAGAGCCTGTTGTATTGTTTAGTGAAGCGGGAACCCATTGACTATAGTCTTTTATATCGCCGGCAACCTGAGCATTAGATGCCCCCGGAACACCATACGCGACATATCTCAGAGCATCGCCCTCGTACACTAATCCCAGCACATATATGTTGCCGTTGCCTTCGTAATCCACTTTCACCCACTTAGAATTTGGTATCAGTTGCATTAAACCCTGATCCTCCGGGTATTTCGAGAACAGTTCTTCTATCTGCACACTGATGGCATCAAAGAATTTGTATCCACTCTCGGGCTGATCTTCGGATATAGATTGGTCTATTAACTCTTCTAATTCTTTGTCATTTGGCTGTTCAAATAACTCCTCTTTAGTTGCAACTTTTACTTCTGCAGTTTTATAGGCGGGGGTATGTAAACTGCTGTTTTTATCACTATCTAGGTTTTGATTTTTGTAAGTACTTGTAGACGGAAACAGCACCTCCACAGAATGATCGGTCCCCCATAACACAGGAATGTTTTCTCCGCTTGAATTATCTACCAGAACACAACCTAAATCTCCGTCCAAATCAATGCTCTCACCAACTTTAAACTGATATTCTTGTCTACGTGGGTTTATGTCTTTTTTTAACACCTGTCTATTTTTTTCACTAAATCCAAATACCAAATTTTCAAAGTTCTGTAAGTTATAGCACTTGAGGGTTATAACACTTCCCGTTTTCTCTTTTTGTACTCCCACCAAAGCTATAGCATTGGAGTATTTTTCATGCTTATTGCTTAATATGATTGTCTTTTTTAGTAACATATAACCTCCCCACTTCAACATAGCCGTTCTAGTAAATATTATATATTAAATACGCGGCAAAAACGTTCTTCTCTAGAAACCTTATTTACAGTAAAATGTCGTTTTATGATGCTTTTAGTTGAATACACAAACAAAAAAACAACACCCCCGATTGCCACTTATATTAGCACCAATTATTAGTCAGACTTGTTAGTCTGTTTTTATTCAATAATTAGGTTTTAGATGATCGCAAACAAATAGCCCAAATAGATAATGGGATAAACAAAAAGCAACTACTAAAACAGTTGCTTTTTCATAATTTTTTAAGAACTTACCTCAACCGCTTCTGATATTGTT
>CAYJAP010000026.1:0-9938 GCA_964368425.1 uncultured Lachnospiraceae bacterium
CTTTTTATATAATCTTTAAAAATTATTTATTAGCTATTTCGTACAGAATTTCGTTTTCCTTAGCAATGTCCAGGCGATTGTACAGGTTCTCGCCCTTTTCCACCGTTGTGTTATTCTGCAATAATGTGAAATGTTCATCTTCCTTAATGTGCTGCGGAACGTCCATTCCAAACTTAGGAAATATTGCAGGAGTTTTTTCAGGTAAGAATGGAAGTAACAGTACATAAGCTTCTAACGAAACTTCCGCTAACGTGAATAAGAAGGTGTTAAGTCTAGCCTTTTTATCCTCTGCCTTCGCTAGTTCCCACGGCTTGTTTTCATCAATATATCTGTTGCATTCTTCTAGTATCGCAAGCGCACATTTGTATGCCTGCATTGGCTGTAGATTCTTGATAGCTACAACACAATCTTTCTTGAGTTCGATCGTTTTATCTTTTAGCAGTTTATCTTGTGGCTCGTATACATTGTCATTCTGTAATATTCCGCCGTTGTATTTAATGACCATTCCGATAGTTCGCGACACCATGTTGCCTATAGTATTGGATAGATTACTGTTATACGAATTTAAGAACAGGTCTTGACTATACGGACCATCGAAACCAAAGTTAATGTCTCCGATTAAAAAGTTTCTCACCGAATCGCTGCTGTATCTTTCAATCAGCACACGAGGGTCGAAAATCTCTTTTTTACCCGCATCTTTACTCTTGCTTAGTTTACCGTTATTTATTAACATCCAACCATGCCCGAAGATTTTCTCCGGTAGTGGAACGTCTAGCGCCATCAACAATGCCGGCCAAATAATTGCGTGGAAACGAACAATCTCCTTACCTACCACATGCACATCTGCTGGCCAAAACTTTTTGAAGTTACTATCGTCCTCTGATAAGTATCCCAGCGCGGTTATATAGTTCGTTAGTGCATCAACCCAAACATAGATTGTGTGTTCACGGTCAAAACTAACAGGAATACCCCACTTCACAGATTTTCTAGTAACAGACAAGTCTTTCAGTCCGTCCTTTAGGAAGTTGTTCACCATCTCATTAACTCGGTTTTGAGGCTCAAGAAAACTAGGATTGTTTGTATATAAATCTCTTATTTTATCTGTATACTTACTCAACCTGAACTTATAACATTCTTCACTACTCTCCTGCACTTCACGTCCGCAGTCAGGACATTTACCGTCTACCAACTGCTCATCTGTCCAAAAAGACTCACATGGAACACAGTACTTACCATGATAGAAATCTTTATATATCTCTCCCTTCTCGTATAACGCGTCAAACATTTTAGAAACCGCTTTCTCATGATAATCGTCAGTTGTCCTGATAAATTTATCATAAGAGATATTCAGATTTTTCCATAAATCTTTTGCGTCAGCTATTATTTCGTCGAGATGTTCCATCTCGCTCATCCCTCGTTCGCTAGCTACTTTAGCTATTTTTGCACCGTGCTCATCTGTTCCGGTAAGAAAAAAAACATCATGGTTTAACATTCGATGGAATCTCGCAATAGCATCACACACAACAGTCGTGTACGCATTGCCTAACGTCAATTTGGCGCTTGGATAGTATATAGGCGTAGTAATATAGAATTTTTCCATGATTTTCTCCTCTATTTATTATTTGTCATCGTAACTCGCACTTTAACGATGTATTAATTATATTCTCAAAAGTTCTTCGTGTCAAATATTATTCCCTATTATACGCATTTATCTCGTTTTTCCCAACCCGTTCAGCATGAGCCAGCGTCACGACGAATACTCTTTTTGCACCCGCCTTCAACAATGTTTTCGAGCATTCATTTATCGTACTACCGGTGGTAAAAACATCATCAACGAGTAAAACATTTTTACCTGCAATGCTCTGTTTATTGCTAACCGAAAAAGCATCTTTAACGTTTTCTTTTCTCTCCGCATAAGACAAATCTGTTTGCGTCGAAGTATCTTTTACTCTCGTTAGTATTTTCGTATTCACCGCCATTCCTTTTTCTGTAAAAGCATGGCACAGCAACTCCGACTGGTTATACCCTCTCTTCACCTGATGAGCAGGAAATAATGGAACGGGCACAACAACATCTGCTTCGTGATTAATCTTCATGTACTCCGCCAACATGAAATACGACAGACTCTGTGCTATATATTTTTTGTTATCGTATTTAAGTTGTTTGATGAGAAAAGCAATGCTATCCTTGTACAGAAACGGAGAACGGCATTGGACAAATTTAGGAAATTTGGTTCTACAGAAGTCGCAAATGTCTCCTTGCGCATAGAGAGGGTTTCCACACCTTTTACAGATTTTTCCATCATTGAAAGGAAGTGTAAACAAACACTCATCACAGAAAGAACTCTTTCTATCATCATTGATTTCCTTAGAACATAGCAGACACTTATATCCACTAGGAAAAAGAATTTCTTCTACTTTTCTTTTGATCGTTTCAATAATTTTCATTTGTACCTCTAAGATAAAAATGCTGTCGGGGTTTCTTTACCCTGAACCAAAAACTCCTTCAACATCGTGTAGCGTTCTTGCGTTTTATTGTTGCGTATCATCATCTTCATAGTTTTAGTCGTGCCCACAATCACCACCATACTCTTTGCACGGGTAACTGCAGTGTACAGTAAATTTCTGCTCAGCAACATAGGGGCCCCGTTCACCAATGGAATGATTACAACATCAAACTCGCTACCCTGACTCTTATGGATTGTTATGGCGTACGACAGCATCAGCTCAGCTAAATCCGGACGAGCGTACATAGCCCTTCTACCGTCCTCAAACTCGACGTAAACCTCACCCGTCTGTCTGTTTATATCCGTTATTTTCCCAATATCCCCGTTAAAAACTCCCGACCCAACGTATCCGTCTTTTCTCCATTCTCTCTCGTAATTATTAGTAATCTGCATTACCCTGTCGTTAACTCGATAGATGTACTTATCGCTCACGAGTTCAGGCTTGGACAGTGACGGAGGGTTTATACTTTCCTGCAAAACACGGTTAAGATTATCTACCCCACAAGTACCGTTTTTCATCGCTGACAGCACCTGGATTCTGCTGTTATCTATGTTCAAGAACTGTGGTATGCGTGTCAACTGCATGTTTTTAACACTCTTTAACATCTCTTCTGCGCTTTCTTTGTAGTCGAAGAAAAAGTCTTTGCTCTTGTTATTAATCTCGGGCATTTTCCCGTTATTAATTGCATGCGCATTAGTTATTATTAAACTGTCGTCATCTTGACGATATATATGTGTAAGTGAAACAACAGGCACAACTTCGCTTGAGATAATATCCCCCAACAAATTTCCTGCACCTACGCTAGGAAGCTGATCTTTATCCCCTACTAGCACAATTTGTGTGCCGTTTCGCAAAGCACGAATCAAATAGAAGAAAAGTTGGACGTCAACCATACTAACTTCGTCGATGATAATAACATCACAAGTAAGCTTGTTATTTACGTTAAAATTAAACCTGTTGAAACTATTAAAATCCACTTCCAACGCACGGTGTATCGTGCTCGCCTCTGCCCCAGTACTCTCGCTAAGACGCTTAGCAGCACGCCCCGTAGGAGCAACCAGCTTGACTTTCTTACCCATATTTCCAAACAGGTACATCAAACACTTTACTATCGTCGTCTTTCCCGTTCCTGGACCGCCAGTAATTACACTCACTGAATTATTCACTGAAGCAGACAACGCTTCTATTTGAGTAGCATGCAGCTTGATTTTGTTTAATTTTTGGTACAAAGAAATCTCTTCTTCCACATTATATTGTGGCAACTCGTTAAGAGAAAATAGATTTATCGTCGCGGCGATAAGTTTTTCTATATTATATAACTTTACGAGCATCACACATTCTTGCTCAGCAGCATTTTTGAACTGTTTTACCAGTCCCTCCAACACCATCTGAGCCAATATATCCGTAACCTTTTCAGATATGGGCATCTGCAACAACTCATCTAGCGAACTTACTAACCTGTCCAACAAAATATATGTGTTACCGCTTCGGTCGCTGTTTTCTTTCAGAAGGTGTAAAATACCTGCCCTCACACGGAACACACTGTCTTTATCTACTCCCATTTTCTGTGCAATCTTATCGGCGGTGTAAAATCCTATTCCCTCAACATCTTCCACTAACTTATAAGGATTCTCTTTTAACAGCCTTTCCGTCTTGTTTTGGTACACTTTATATATTTTCATCGCCATGTTTGTAGTTATATTATGACTTTGCATCAACATAACGGCGTTTTGCATATCTCTAACTTCTCTAAAACTGGAGATAATATCTTCCAACTTCCTCTGACTTATCCCTCTAATTTCTAACAATTTATGCGGGGCAAACTCTATAACTTCCAGCGTTTTTTCACCAAACCCTGCAACAATATTCGTTGCAGTGATTTCACCCACTCCCTTTATAAGCCCACTACTGAGATACTTGATTATACCTTCCACCGTATTTGGTGGCACGATTTTTATGTTGTGTACACTAAATTGCTCGCCATATTTGTTCGTCGTAAAAGAGCCTGTTAGTTCGACAAGTTCCCCCACTGCAACTTGAGGAAATTTTCCCACCGCCGTAATAGGTTCTCCATTGACATCTAACAAAATAACCGTGTATAAATTTTCATTATTTCTGAAAATTATATCTTCTATCTCGCCTTTTATAACCATTTTACATCCCAAAATATGTGTAGTAAAAATAAGTGTAATAACTTAACACTTACTTTTTTATTGTAGAACATTTTGCCTTTTTTCACAAGTAATTCGAACATATATTTGATATCTGCACATAAAGACAATCTGCGCATAAAAAAATTGTGCGTGTGCACAATTTATTAATCACCTACATAAGGTATCAGAGCCATAAATCTCGCTCTTTTTATTGCAACTGCCACTTCTCTCTGGTGTGCTGCACATGTTCCCGTTTGTCTTTTAGGAATAATCTTTCCCTTTTCTGTAATATATCTCCTTAGTTTATTGGTATCTTTATAATCAATATACTTAGATTTCTCCACACAGAATGAACAAACTTTCTTTCTAGGAACTCTCTTAAAACGCTTAACTGGTCTATCAACAGGCTCAACTACAGCACTTTTTAATTCTTCACTCATATATCCTCCTATCAGATTACGACATAACTGTCGACTTAATTTGTATTAAAATGGTAAATTGTCATCATCGATCGGCTGTAACTTAGCTATATCTTCTCCACTCTTTTCAGACTGGTCACGATTAGTACTTAAGAACTCCACCTCTTCTGCAACAACTTCTGTAACGTAACGTTTTGTACCGTCTTGCGCGTCATAGTTTCTTACTTGTACGCTTCCAACCACACCTACTTTACTACCTTTCTTTAAGAACTTATGACAGTTCTCAGCCAACCCTCTCCATGTAACAACGTTTAAGAAATCTGCATCTCTTCCACCTTCACTGTTAGCAAATTTACGTTGAACAGCTATCGTGAACTTACACACAGACACACCGTTTGATGTGGTAGTAATTTCTGGATCTTTTGTTAAGTTACCTATTAAAATAATCTTATTCATAAACTTCTCCTATATTATGCGTCTAATTTTAGACATAAACTTCTAATTACATCTTCGTCAATGAGCATCTTCGCATTAACTTTAGCTGGTACAGTTGAATCGGAATCAAAGTTAAAAAGCACGTAGTAACCTTCATTCTTGTAACTAATAGGGTAAGCAAACTTTTTAACACCCCATTTGTTGACGCCCTGCACTTTTCCGTTTTCTTTTTCTATAATTTCAGAATATTTTTTAACAATGGCTTCTCTTTGCTCTTCTGTTAAAGATGCTGAAAAAATGGTCAAGAGTTCGTATTTGTTCATAGCATTACCTCCTTTTGGTCTATCGGCCTATAAAATAGGCAAGTAGATAATTATTAAATTATCAGAATTATATTACCACATAAGATTGTTTTTTGCAACACTTTTCCAACCTTTAGATGGAGTAATTCTTTACGTTTTTCCTCTGATAGAGAATGTAAATCTTAATTCTATTCCATCTAAAAAGTTTTCCTTATCCTCTAAAGAATCTAAATACTTTTTCCACTTCTTGTTATAAAACCTATTTAGTTTACTAGCAAAATTGAATGTATCCGCTTGGCTTTCTTGTAATTTGCTGAAGGCAAAGTTTGCCTCTTCTTTAATCTGCTCCTCCAACATCGTTCTAACAACATCTGTAACAAAGGACTTATTACCATCCTGGATAGGCTGGCTATACTTCTCAATAAAAACCTCTTCTAGTTTAAGAATTAGACGAAGAGAAAGTGTTATGACGGGAGTATCTCCATCAAAGCTAGGCTTGAGTAAAGTTATCTTTTCTATCATCTCAAAGGTCAGATCGGCATGGTTAAAGTTTTCATCTACCACATCATAAACTGTGACCCTGCCTGTCTTAGCATTAGAACATAATCTACTATAACCCTTTATTTCTTCCTCCGAAACCTCTCGCATTATCTTACCGTCTTTAACTATAACGGCCTTATTGTCATGTTTAATTTTCTTATCCATCTCTCCGGCATACTCCTCACCCGAAGACTCTTCTCCTTCACTCGTTAATCCCACTCCACTCTCAGAACCTCCTGAGACTGCCCCGTTACCGCCCTCACTCGCTTGGTCGAAAGGATTTTCTACAACCTCCAGCAACGACATAAAAGCAGCACCATGTTCTGCAAAATATGCGTTATAAAACTTGTCTATCGTCATCTTACACGAAAACATATTTTCTTCGCCAAAGTCCACTAAATCTTTAACGGACAACCCCATTAACATTTTATCCTTAGATAACGATTTCAATAACTCTTCTGCCGTACTAGGACAGTAGACAAGTAAAGCATTTGCGGTTAGATTATTTGTTCTTATGAAATAATCAATGTATGGAGCAATATCTACGCCTAAGAATCCACTCCCTATGACCACCGAATCACCGTGGGCTAGACCCAACAACCTACCGGTTATTAAACTAATCTGGTTAAAAGCATAAGATAAATTTTCTCCCTTCCCTTGTAACAAAGTGAGGGTTTCTCCCGTCTTAGCATTGTCAGGAACAACAGCAAGAACAGAAACAATAATCTCTCCGTCTACCCTATCTAGCCCAATAGTAGTGATGATATCTTTTTCCTCTGTCTGTCCTTTTTTATATATTGTAGCGGGTAGAAAAAGTATAATTATTATCGCTATAATTGCAAAGTTTCTATTCTTTAAGAAGGTTTTTACTGCGGACATAATCCCTCCTTTTCTTTACAAATACTGCAAGAAACAATACTATCGGCATCACAAAATGCACACATAAAATAACAATGGAGAATGGTGTGGTTATGATTATTTCGATTATCTTCGCTAGATTCAATCGGAATATCAAAAACATTGCCCATACACAACAAGCAACGATTAAAACACTCCAGCCACGAGCTACTGGTATAACATTTGCCAAACATTCTGTAGCCAAAATCATAAATACACCGATTTGTAGCAATAGTGCCACTATCCAAAATATGATAGCCACCCAATCCAACCTGCCTATAGTAAACGGCAGATTAGAGTGCAGAGGGATATCTGTAACCGACAAATTTCTATTAGTCGAAATGTTTTCAAATAAACAAACAAAGATAATGTTAAATATAACTGTTAGAACTGCAGAAAGAGCCGCGAATCCAAATATTACCTTTCCACCCTTCTTTTTGAATTTAATATTTCCCATTAATAAAAGTATAATTAAATAATCGCCGAAGGTGAAACAAGTCCTAAAGAACCCTTCAAACACAGGCAAAGCCCCGTACTCTGCAAAAGGCAGTATCGCAAAGACCTCCATGTTAGTTATAGGAATTATCAGTACAACTATAATACATGCCGCCACCACAACAAAAACGAACTCTATACTTCTAAATATCGCCCTCAAATTTTTACTTATTATAAACACTATTATAGCCGTCATTGGAATAACAAACTTAAACCATTTAAACTCATCAAACAAAGACTCTAACAAGTAATTGTGCATCTGCTTAATTAGCAGCGTTCCTTTCATAAACATATAGACAAACATTATAAAAAATATAAGCTTCGCGAACCACTTGCCGAAAGCGTTAGACAGCAACTCTTTAAAAGTTGTATCGGGATATTTTGTAGCTATCAATAAAACTGCAGCCAATAACAATAAATCGATAGATAGTCCTACAAAAACTGAGAGATAACTATCTCTCCCGGCAAACCTTGTAGTGAGCGCTGGAAACATCAAAAATTTCATAGCTACCATCGACAAGCTAAGCACCATTCCAACCTGTCTAGCCGTCAGTCTTTTTTCCATCTTTAATCCTCTTTTTATTATTATGTGGTATGGATTTAGGTCTCTTCTTCATATCTGTTAGATGTTTTTTGAAAAGAGTATCTTGGTGATCATTTTTTACTAAAGGAGCTATCGGAGCAAGATAAGCAATTTCGTAACTGTCAAAATCATTCATGTAAACAACAAGGAAAACGGTAACGAGGACAACTCCATAAAATCCTAGCAACCCTCCCGCTATGGTACATAACAAACGTAATATAATCAGCTGGGAAGACTGCTCGGGCAAAGTATAAAGAGTTATACCTGAAATAGCTACAATCATAACAGCAGGAGAAGATATAATCCCCGACTTAACTGCCGTATCTCCCAGCACTAGCGCACCGACGATGGACAGTGCCAATCCCAAATATTTAGGCATCTTTAAACTAGCCTCGTACAAAAGCTCAAACAGAATTAATACAAATAATATTTCCGCAAAAGGGGTTAATGGCAACCCCTGAGTAGCGTTTGTGATAGTTATCAGAAACTTCAGTGGTATCGCCTTATAATGGTACAGCTGTATAGAGATGTATAAACCGGGCAATAACACAGTTACCACCAGCCCGAAAACTCGCAATATCCTTAACAGAGTCGCTATCGCTGGTTTATTATAGTAATCGTCACTGTGCTGGAAATCCTCCATAACTATAAATGGCAAAGTTAGTACTAATGGAGAACCATCAACAAAGATAGCTACCCTCCCTTCTAGGATTTTACCTGCTATAATATCAGGTTTCTCTGCACTGGCAACTTGCTTTAAAAAACTGTTTGGGTATTCTTCCAAAAACTGTAATATATACGAGGAATCTAATACTCCGTCAATCTTTATGTCTTTAATTTTATTAATTATTTTCTCTACAACTGACTTTTTTGCGATGCCATTTATGTACATCACACACACTTGTGTTTTAGAATATTGTCCGACCGTCATGTACTCAGTTATCAAATCTGGACTGGCAATAATCTTTCTAAGGAACGCCACGTTAGTCTTTATATTCTCTACAAATCCACCTCTAGGACCTTTCATTACCGCACTAGTCGGAGGCTCAGACACCGTTCTCTCTTTCAGTTTTTCTAGCCCTAGTAACAACACTGTGTCTTGTCCATCAATTAAGACAACTGTTTTGCCCTGAGAGATTGACTCTACAACTTTACTTATTTCAGTCTCTTCAGCAACATCTGGAACTAATAGTACATTTTCAGTTATGTACTGTAAAACTTGTTTTTGTGGCAAGCTTTCCGTTCGTTTAGCAGGAATGAGTACAGACGCAGATATCTCGTTAGAATCGACCAACCCGTCCATATACATGAGAGAACATTTTTTATTAGAGATGGAAAAAGCTTTAGTGATCAAATCTTCACTGTTATTAAAAATTTGCTGTAGCTCTTCCACATTTTTTTGCATTTGCTTCTGCATAAAAAAACTCCCACAAGTATTTTGTGGAAGTTCTAAACTTTTATACAGTGTTGATTTCTAATATTTATCTACCTATTCTTTATCTTCTAAGCTAAACAATATCACCGTACCAAACGAATCTTCTTGATACTCAAAGAATTCATAATTACCTACATTAACCCTAAACAATAACCCATAAGAGTAGAAACCA
>CAYJAP010000027.1:0-9359 GCA_964368425.1 uncultured Lachnospiraceae bacterium
GCATAATGTTAGTAAGACTCTTTTATTTATTACCAACGACCGCCACCACCGCCGCCGAACCCGCCGCCGGAGAAACCTCCACCGCCGAACCCACCGCCGCCGAACCCACCGCCGCCGTTTCCTCTAGACATGTAAGGTCTGATCACACTAGGTACGCTTCTGGCAAACGAATTAAACACATTCATAAATAAGAAGAAAGAGAATGCATCTGCGCCGTTGTAATCTATCCAAGATGGAGAAGGCATAGCTAGCCCCTCAAATTTTTTAATAAATTCTCGGTTTATACCTAGAACATAAGCGTACGGTAACACGTTGTAAAAATATTCAGGATCTTCTTTAACGAGCACTTTCAGTCTTTCAGTTTCGGTCAAACGCAAGGTTCTTTCAAAGCCAAAGACTTTACCCAACGTTGGTAGGTACTCTTTCTTGTATTTTATAGATAATGAGGTTAACACAAATAATATTGATCCAACCGCACCAAATAAATATATAACTACTGGCCAGACTATAGAGCTGTCGTGCCAACCGGAGAAGAGGATTGCGTATGCTGCAAAAGTAAGAACCAGCGTCGCAAATATGCAGGTGCCCAGCAATACTTTTCTGGTAAACCTTACCTTGGTACAAGCCACAGATACTATAGTAGCAAGACAAATCGCTCCTAAAATCCAAAATACTCTAATTAAATTTAGTAACCCTAATATAAAGAAATTAACTTCCACTAATATAATTGCTATCATAAAAAGAACATACGGGATCGCCGCCATAAACATAGACGGGATTGAAAACCTTGTACCCACTTCCATACCGATTGTCTGTAGTGCTGCCGGCAAACCCTGTTGTGCAGACGGAGTTTCTATCACATCTTTTGTTGTTATTGTCTTTTTTGGCTCCGTCGGCGTTGCTTTACTGAATAAATTCAGAATATTATCAAAAATAATTTTGTGAGCCTGTCTTTCATCACTAGGTAAATCTGCAATTTTTTCAACAAACAATGTCTTGCTGTCATCAATATTTATCTTTAGATACCCTTTGTTCGCCCAATATACCACCATCGACGCGACATCTTTTCCCTCAATGTGTCCTGAAAAATATTTCTTTAGCTGCAGCGGTGTCATGTCATCAGGAGGATAAAACTCAACGGTCTCTACCGGCTTGAATTTTCCTACATTTGCAATAAATAGAATTATTGCCCATAGTAAGGATATGGCCAGCACACACAGTGCTGCAATTTGCATACTTGATAGATTATGGGCAACAATGTCGGTGTAGTATCCCTGAGGTAATTCTATACGACTAGTCAGTGCGTTACCCATTTTTAGAACACCATTTAAATATCCGACAATTCTTGTATCTGTAAAATCAGTGAAGGTTATATTAGCCTTGTCCGTTGAGCCTAATTCGCCGGAGTAAAAGAATATCTTTTCTGTGTCTATAGGCTTAGGCATGGTTATATTAAAAGAGACTCTCTGAATATCCTGTGTCCAACCTACTCCAATAATGTTTAGATAAAACTCATCAAATTCAGAAAACCTGTCATCTCCTATTGTCAAAATATATTCCAGCTTATATTCTTGAGTTGTACCGTTAACCAGTGTATCTTCATCACCAAAACGCATGATACCTATACCATCTTCCTTATGTAGGGCTACTTTGTGACCACTTAGTATTTTAACGTTAGGCATATTAACCGAGTACACAGCCTTGTTCACTTCACCATCTATTTCACGAACCACCTGCTGAGAAAGAGGAATATATCTGTAAATTCCGCGCGCAGGTCCAGCCTCTACTGTTGCCAGAAAATTAACCTGTATTGTCTCCTTTATAAGGTACGAATTATCTTCCTGTACAACAACATCGACATGAAAGTTTGAGATAGTGTATCCCGTGTCCTGCTCTGCAAAATCATCAAAGCTAGGCAAAAACCAACCGTCATAGCGGATAAAAAAGCTACAAACAACGGCGATAACAACAACTAATGAATATAGGTATAAGCTCTTTTTCATAGACACCTTTCGAAATTATTTGAGTATAAGAAAAACTATATGTCCCTTGTCTGGACATATAGTCAATTTAGAAATTTACTGAAACGTTCTTTCTTTCTGTTACTTCTATTTCAAACATAGGCTTACGTTCAAACTTAAACATCTTTGCAATAATATTTGAAGGAAAAACATCTATCCTATTATTGTATGTTTTAACTGTTGCGTTATAATATTTTCTTGCGTTAGAGATATCCACCTCAATCGCCTGTAGCTGCTTTTGCAAATCCATAAAACTTGCATTTGCCTGCAACGCTGGATAATTTTCACTTAAAGCGAATAGAGATTTTAACGAGTCAGATAACATGTTCTCGTTTTTTCCTCGCTCTACAGATGTCTTAGATTTCATAGCCATGTTACGAGCCTTGATAACATTTTCAAGAGTCTCTTTCTCATGTTTTGCGTATCCTTTTACTGTGTTTACAAGATTTGGAACTAAATCGTATCTTTTCTTCATGTAAACGTCCATCGTTGAAAATCCTTCTTCAACTTGGTTTCTTTGTCTTACCAAAGAGTTGTAGAACCCTATTACGGCAAGTACTCCTATTAATAGAAGTCCACCTATAACCCCTAGCGTGATATATAATGCTAACATATCTCCTCCCCCATACTTTTGTTTTCCTTTATATTAATATACTACTATTATATATGATATCACAAGTTTTAATGCTCGACAACAAAACAAATACTATTTTTTGCATTCGAGCTTTTTCAACCCACCCATGTACGGTTGTAATACTGCAGGAATATTTACACTACCATCTGCGTTTTGAAACTGCTCTAACATTGCTGGAAATACCCTAGATGTTGCTAACCCACTGGCATTTAGCGTGTGAACAAACTCTAGCTTTTGAGTATTTTTAGCTCTGTATCTAGTGTTAGTACGTCTCGCTTGATACTCCCTAGCAGTAGATGCTGAAGACACTTCTTTATATATACCCATGCTTGGTATCCATACTTCTATATCGTAAGTCCTTGCCATACTAGCACTACAATCAGCTGCCGCCAGTTTACTTAGCTGATAGTGCAACCCTAGCTTTTCTACCAAAGACTGGGCTTTTTTCACAAGTTCATCGAAAGCCTGCTCACCCTGTTCTTTAGTTGTATACTGTACCATTTCCACTTTATTAAACTGATGTCCTCTAATCATTCCACGCTCTTCCGTTCTGTAACTTCCCGCCTCACGTCTGAAACATGGAGTATAGCCCGCAAGTTTCTTTGGCAAATCTTCTTCGTTTAGAATTTCATTTCTATACAAATTAACTAAAGCTGTTTCGGCAGTTGGCAATAGAAACTTATTCCCAACGCCTTTATTATCTATCCAATAAACGTCGTCTTCAAATTTAGGGAATTGCCCTGCACCGAATCCGCATTCGTAGTTCAACATGTGTGGCAGTAATAAAAACTCATAACCGTCTTTAACATGTTCATCTATAAAGAAGTTTAACAACGCCCATTCTAATCTCGCTCCCAGTCCGGTGTAAATCCAAGAACCATTACCTGCCAACTTCACCCCTCTTTCGTAGTCTATTAATCCTAGTTTATCGCATAACTCGATGTGTGACTTAGGAGCAAATCCGAACGTCGGTTTTTTACCGAAAGTATATATTATCTCGTTGTTTTCTTTTCCCCCAGCTAACAAATCGTCATCTGGAGTATTAGGCAATCCATACAGAAAGCTATTCATAGCAGTTGTTATTATTTCTATCTTTTTGTCCAACTTTTCTATATCTATATTAACCTTTTTCATCTCAGCAAAAATCGTAGTAACGTCTTTACCTTCTTTCTTATACTGTGGAACTGCCGCACTAATTTTATTTTTCTTGGCTTTTAACTGCTCCACCTTTGTTTGCAACGCTCTTCTATCAACATCTTGTTTTAGAAACTCCGTGAAGTCCACCTTGCACTCTTTTTTTGCTAACGCCTTTTCAATCTCTTTTGCGTTCGCTCTAATTGCATTTATATCTAACATTTTTTATTCTCCTTAATTTTATTTTAATATTTATACAAGCAAAAACTATCCCCTAAGGGAAACATCAATTTTTATTAATATTGTTTTTACTCCTATAAACATAAAAAACCTCCAAACAAAATACTGTTTAGAGGTGATAAATCTTTACCACGGTACCACTCTAATTGAACCAAGTTCCGCTCATTTTCTACAACTGCTGTTGTGTAGTCAACCCAACTCATCGTTAGTGCCTCCCGGGTGGAGATAATATCCCTCTTATTTGCTCTCACCAACCGCAAACTCTCTACAAAGTCTAAGATATTAATAGCCCTTTCATCGGCAATTTAATTACACTAATATTAACATACCGCATATATACTGTCAACACTTCTTTAGATTGAACTGAAAAATATTATCGCCTACCATTAATTTGCAGAAGGTCACCTATTGACTTTTTGGATATTTTTAGTATAATATGTGTATAAAACTCGAAAATACTCGTTGAGAAAATATATAAAAGGGGGTCAAAACATATGCGTAAGGTTATCAATATAGTAATCCTTCTGATTTTAGTTGTATCTGCGACGCTATATGGCATAAAGATAAACTCCCGAGACACAGTTTTCGCGGGTGTTGACTCAAAATACGATGAATCGCTAATAAGTGATTTGCAAGGCATATTAGGTGAACAGGAGCGACTACAATCTATCAAAGATAGAAATAATGAAATTAACAACAACACTGGAGGCGGATCATCTGACGGTGAAGACGACGATCAATACAGCTCCGTGCTATATACAGACTTCTTTGAACTGTTCGCGGCAACTTCTGCTAGAACATCAGCATGGAAGAACTTAGAGGTACGATCTACAGGAAGCTTGAGGGCAGACGGTTCTATTAACGGAGTATCTCAGTCGGTTTCTGGAATACCAAAGATGCTGATGCAGAAAAATTCTTCCGGACATAAATATTTAAGATATCAAGTGCTCAACCTTGATTTACCATATCTGGGAAGAGTTCATGGAGAAAATAAATACTTCTTCGCTGGCTCGAAATACAACATTTCACAGTGGGGAGAAAGATACTCTCTTACAAATGTCGCATTCATGAATAAATACGATTATAAAATTGGCGACTTCTTCTACGATCTGACCGCTGAAAACACAAATGTTGATTTGTTCTCATACGACGCTAATAGCCAAAAGTATACTGCAAGAGTACACTTGAAGTCATCTAATGGTAATGCAAAAGGAACAGAGAAATACGTTAAGTTCTTAGAAGGGTTCTGTTCAAATAGTGTAATAAACGACGTTAGAATTGTTCTACCTTCTGTATCACTATCATTCATCATAGACAAAACATGTAAGTTCGTCTCAATCACAACCAATGAAGTATGGGATGGCGGATTAACATGGACAGAAAAAACTATGGGAAACATAGACGTAAAATTAAAAATATACTTAAACTTCTTACAAACATATACTTATAAGACAGGGTATTTTGAAACTAATAAATACTACACCTAAAATAAAAGCACTATTAATCTAGTGCTTTTTATTTTTCTCAATAGGTTTTTTGATAGACGTATCTTTCACCTGTTTGCTTTTTATAGCCACGTCTTTGGGAGATGCTTTATCTTTCACTTGCTTGCTACCTTTTTTGGTTTTTAGATCTAATTTTTTGATTATCTTATTTAGATACACTCGCTGTGCTTTTTGTAAAATCTTAACGTCGTTCTTATCATAACTACCAAAAAATGATGCCTGTACACCACCTTCGTTATTTAAGAAGATGCTCAAGACGGTACAGCAATCTTGATTTAGTAATTCCTTCTTACCTTCTTTTACAGTGATATTAATATAGTTTGGGATATATTTCTCAGCCATAAACTCTCCTACACGTTAAATCTAAATAACATGACGTCTCCGTCGTGCACAACGTACTCTTTGCCCTCAACACGAACCTTGCCTTTTTCTTTTGCCTGTACATACCCTCCGCAAGCGACTAAGTCTTCGTATAATACTACCTCAGCTCGAATGAACCCTTTTTCAAAATCCGTATGAATCTTTCCAGCTGCGCCAGGAGCCTTTGTACCTTTGATAATCGTCCAAGCTCGAACCTCTTTCTCTCCCGCCGTCAGATAACTTATTAGCCCAAGTATCGAGTATCCCGCAACGATAAGCTTGTCCAATCCAGTAGTTTCTAACCCCAACTCTTGTGCAAAGAATTGTCTCTCTTCATCCTCTAATCCCGCCAGTTCTTCTTCTATCTTAGCGGACAAACGAATGCTCTCACTTCTCTCGCTCTTAGCTATTTCTTCCACTTGCTTAGCAAAACTTTCTTCGTACAAATCGGGGCTATCACTCATGTTGGCGATGTATATGACTGGTTTATCAGTTATAAGAAACAAATTATCTATAACATCTCTCTCCTCAGGAGTGGCGACCATACCACGTACCGGCTTACTCTCATCAAGCCTCGCTTTAAGACGTAGCAAAACGTTTATCTCAAACTGCGCATCTTTACTGCCTGTCTTGAGCAACTTCTCCACCCTCTCGAACCGTTTGTTAACAGTCTCCATATCAGAAAGTATCAACTCTAAATTTATGATTTCTATATCTCTAGTAGGATTAACCCCACCTTCCACGTGAGTAATATTTACATTTTCAAAACATCTTACCACGTGAACTATAGCATCCACCTGTCTTATGTGACTTAAAAACTTATTGCCTAAACCTTCGCCTAAACTTGCTCCCTTCACCAATCCGGCGATATCCACAAACTCCACAACTGCGGGGGTTATTTTTTTTGTCTTGTACATCTCCCCCAGTACCTTAAGCCGCTCGTCAGGAACAGCAACCAGTCCGACGTTCGGCTCTATGGTACAGAAAGGATAGTTCTCACTTGGAACTTTGTTTTTTGTTATCGCATTAAACAACGTGCTTTTTCCAACATTCGGAAGTCCTACAACGCCTAGTTTCATGTCTTCTCCTATAATCCAGTAATTCTGCTATAGTATACACCATGGAATAAAAAAAACAAAACTTTTTCTTCTTTTCACCGTAAAGGTAATTAATTTCCTTTTTTGCAAATATTATATTTAAATACATGCTTTCAAGGAGTTGTCGTGAGTTTTTGGATAATAATTTTACTGGGGATAATTCAAGGAGCAACCGAGTTTCTCCCGATAAGTAGTAGTGGACATCTTGTACTCTTTTATAACATATTCGGCATAACAGATAACACTCTGTTCTTGAGCGTGTTGCTCCATATAGCGACACTATTCGCTGTACTCTTTTTATACAGAAAACAAGTATGGGCACTCATCAAGAACCCGTTCTGCAGAACCAATCGACTACTTCTCGCCGCCACCATTCCTACAGTAATATTAGCACTGTCACTAAAAAAACTTATAGAAACTTCTTTCTCTGGAAACGCACTAGTTATCGGTTTTCTAATAACCGCCATCTTGTTAGTTGCCAGCGACGTTATCAGTAAAAGAATGGTTATGCGTAGAGGCTCATCAGGACTGGGAATAGTCGCAAATATGGATATTATACCCGTTAATGTCATAGAGAAATCAGCAGATACCACCAAGTTGCAGCTCTCTTACTGGCAAGCAATTACAATAGGTGTAATGCAAGGCATCGCGTGTTTTCCCGGTATCAGTCGGAGTGGTAGCACCATTTCCTGTGGACTACTATGTGGCGTACATAAAGAAGACGCTGCCGACTTTTCCTTCCTGCTTAGCATACCTATAATACTCGCCTCCTTGGTACTAGAGTTAAAGGAATATTTCAATGCTCCAACTCCTCTTCCTTTCTCTACAGCATCATTAGTAGTAGGATGTATAGCTAGCTTTATCGTAGCATTATTCTGCATAAAACTATTACAAAAGCTAGTAAAAAAACAGAAACTAACTTGGTTTGCTGTGTATCTAGTAATATTGAGCGCCTTTTTAATTGCAAATAAATATGTTTTATTTCTGTTTTAATTATTAAAAAAGACAGTGCTATTTACTGTCTTTTGGTTCTAAATCACTTAAGGTTAATTGATGTGTTTTGTCTATCTTTTCATCCGTATTTTTTAGGAGAGTTTTTTGTGCGGTTTTAGAGTTCTTGTACGCCTTGCAAAAGTCAAAGAAATTATCTCCTTCATACGACTGCATATACACGCCGACGTACTTTTTGTTTGAACTATCTAACATAGTTTGTACTGCACGTTTACGAGCGCCACCCACAAAAGTTTTGTTCATTTTCACGCTTGATGTAACGAACACATTGTAGGCCCTTATCCTGCCCGCATTGTCTACAACGGTAGCTCCGTCATAGTCCAACATCTTTACAAACAGATCTGCAAAACTGGTTAACTTACTCTCGTTATAACTATTCGTCTGAAGAAATAACTTACTTAACTGAATAGGCTCGCTCAGCCATATCCCGTCCGAAAGAATACCTTTTTTATCTTCAAAATCTTTGTCTACTACCAAACAAATTGTTCCGTGTAGATTCTTAAATGCTTTCACAAAGATGTTGTGGTACAGGGTTGCAATTTCAAATTTTTTCTTCTTGGTTGTCTTTAATTTACTCAAGCTCGCATCCACAAACTTTGCGATAACGTCTTCCCAGTTATCCCCGATTTTAGCGTCTATATCAAAATTTAACAGCGTCTTATTCCCACGAATTCCGCACAAAACAAGTGTACTTGTACTGATTACGTCTACGTTCATTACAAACCCCTTTGTTTGCAAAGCTACAGAATTATCCTGCTCAAATAACAGCTGTTTGAAGTTCTTTTCCTTTATGCTGTTGATGGTTTTTAACAACCCATACTCAACACAATCAGGTAAAAAGTTTATATATACGTACCAGTCTTCTTTACAAAAACACATCAAGCTTTTCATTCTCTGGTCAAAGAAACTATCGTCTATATCCTTATGTACGATTACCTTGTATGTACTAGGAATTTGTTTAACAACTGCACTAATGCAGTTGGTTATTATGATATTCGGACGAACTTTTGAACCCTCTTCTTCGTAATGACAAAGACCGTAACAGGAGTTTAAAAATTTATTTAAAAAGTTTTTATTGTAAATGGGGAATTCCATATCAAAGAAATTAATAATTGCATTTTTTGCATCGTAGTAAAACACATTTTGTTTCATACGCCCCCCTATCTACTTTTTATATAATTATGGATAAAAGTATTATGAATATGTCATTAAACACCATACTTTTTGTCATTATAACATACATAATGATTTTATAAAAAGAAATTGTTTATACTTTATCGAAAAATAATAAATACTTGGAATAAATTGTTAGATATTCATTTTTAATATTTTTTACATATAATAAAGAAGAAAAGCA
>CAYJAP010000028.1:0-8552 GCA_964368425.1 uncultured Lachnospiraceae bacterium
CCCTATTTGCCTTTTTATAATTATATAGAATTTCTTTTAATTTATCAATTAAATGATAAGAATTTCTCGATTTATCCTAACAAAATATGGGTTTGCATAGTATTTCGTTTGACAAATTTTGAAAAAATATATAATATTATAAAAATTGTTGTATACATTAAAGAGATACCTTTAAATAAAAAATATTTATGAGGGGTAAAAAATGGCAAGAACTACAAAAAAGACCGTTGCATCTCGTGGCTTCGTAAATGATATCATTTTGGAGAGTTTGTTAAACGGAGACAAATACGGTTACGAAATCATTAAAGAAGTTGAACAAAAAAGCAACGGAAAAATTGTACTAAAACAACCAAGCTTATATAGTAGCTTGAGAAGATTCGAAACGAAGGGATATATTTCCTCCTATTGGGGCGACAGTAATATAGGCGGTCGCCGCCATTATTATAGTCTTACAGAAACAGGTAAGCAATATTTTTACGAAAAAAATAAGTCTGATGACGACGAAGAAGAATTAAAGGATGTAGAAGAGAATGTAGAAGAAATACCAGTGTCTCCTGCTCCGAAAAAAGTAAAACCAGAAGAAACATATGAGATAGACGAGACGCAAGAGTATGATGAAATACCAGTTGTAACTGATAGTTATCTTTCCCAGTTTAAAGGGTTTGAGTTCTCAGATAAAGTAGATGAGTTACTGGGTGAAAGTATAGAACCTCCTGCCGCACAGCCAGGTGAAGAAAAACAACCTCATAATTTATATAACAGAATACATAAGAAAGAAGAAGACTTAGAATATATCAAAGAAAGAGAGGAGGACAAGAAAGAGTCCCCTGTTGAAGAAGCCCCTCAGCTAGAAGAAGAAAAGTTTTATTTTAAGAATGGAAATATTGTCGAACAAGTGGCGCTTGACGAAGAAAAAACTAATACTGCCACCTCTTTTATACAACAAGGATTGTTTGATAAAAAACAAGAATATGTGGTAAAAGAAGTTCCGGCTACCCCTAAACAACAGGCTTGGGAAGACTTAAGAAAAGAGGCTTTACTCAAACAATCTAGTACAAGCTTTGATAAACAAGCACCTACCCTACAAGAGAGAGAGAACGCCTCTCAACATGTTACGGAAGAACCTCAAATTGATGTTGATAAAGCAGCTCACTACAAACAATCAGACTTTTTTGATGCACCCGTGCGCAAGAAGGTTAATGTTTTTGTTGATGAGAATGGAATCACCAGAATTGCAGATGATGAGACGCTATTACGAAAGCCTGAAAAGCGTATTTTTGACAATATCGGAGCAAGAATAGACTCTAGTAGTAAGGATGTTATAGCTAAGCGAACAGCGTTCACAGAAAGTAAAAATGAACTTAAGACACCTTTTGCATCTGAAGAAACGACTGAAGAAAAGGAAGATTTAAAGGCTATAAACTACAAGGAGATACTAGGAAGTCTGTACGCAATAGAAGATAACAAAGACAGAAAACCTGTTGAAAAAATTATTCCTAATAAAGAGGAATGGTTGATTGATAAGGGAGAAGCTGAAGAATATTCCCCTGCGCCAGCTGCTCAGTTTAATACTGGCACAACTACCAAAGAAGTCTTGGTGAAACATTATCAACCAAGCGTAAAACAAAAAGAGTATGACTTCGTATTAGTAAACAAAGTAAAAGCCTTGTTAGGTGTAATACTATTTACATTCATCCTTTTACAGGTATCCACCCTACTCATTGTGTTGAATGCTAAAGACCTGATTGGAAAATCAGACCAAATTTATTATATCCTCGCCTACTGCGTATCATTTGCAGTGTTGCTAGGACTAGGTGTTCCGTGGCTGATTGCTCCTACACGTAGAACTCTGCAAAAATACAATCTTAATTTCGCTTTAATACTAGGCTCACTTGCCTTCCTAACAATATCTGTATTCACATACGCGATTAATTCATTCACCGGACTTACCATCAATAACGTTAGCAACTATCTCACTTCCCTGTTACTTCCTATCATACTAGCAGCTAACTTTGTAATAGCTCCAATTATATATCGTGTAATTATTGCAAATAAAAATATGTACTAATCCATATAATTTACATATAACTAACACTTGTATAGCAAACCACGTCTTTCTTATACACAAACGACTCTTGCAATATAAACCTTTACAAATAACTGGTATTATGCTACAATAAAACGTCAAAACATAACGGAGGCCAAACTTTGAGCGAAGTTATCTTAAAAGTTGAAAACGTTACAAAAGTTTTTAAACAACGTATAGCTGTTAAGAACGTTTCTTTCGAAATAAAAGCGGGAGAAATTTTTGGCTTTCTAGGACCTAACGGAGCTGGTAAAACAACTACGATGCGTGCCGTTTGTGGACTGTGTAAAATGGATAAAGGCGACGTTAAAGTTTGCGGATTCTCTATCAAAAAAAACTTTGAGAAGGCTGCCAGTAACATCGGTGGAATTATTGAAAATCCATTGATGTACACTTATCTTAGCGGATACGATAACCTAAAATACTACGCTCGTTTACAGCCAAAAAGAATTAGAAAAGATGAGATTTTGTCGGTTGCAGAAATTGTTGGACTACAGAATCGAATTAAAGATAAAGTAAAAACCTACTCACTAGGAATGAGGCAAAGATTAGGCATAGCTCAAGCATTGTTAAACAATCCTAAACTGCTTGTTCTGGACGAGCCTTTTAGCGGACTAGACCCTGCTGGAGTAGTAGAAATGCGAGAGTTTTTAAAACTGATAGCAAAAGAAAATAAGATAGCTATTCTCGTATCCAGCCATATGTTATCTGAAATGGAAAACTTATGTGACATTCTTGGTATAATCAACAATGGAGAGTTGATTGAAGTTAAAACCATTTCGCAGCTACATGAAGGTGTTGCTAGCAATAGAAAGATTAGATTTGTTGTAGACTACCCTAACTTTGCAGGAAAAGTCGTTATGTATGAGTTAAAGCTACCGGTAGAAGTTGTGGGAGACAGTATCCTCATACAGGCGGAACAGGATCAAGTATCTAATATAGCGAAGGTTCTTTTAGATCATAACCTATCAGTGTTTGGAGTTGACTTCGTGTTCAAGACCCTGGAAGACATCTTCATGGAAATAATAAACACAAAAAACAAAGGAAAAACAGAAATTAGTTAAGGAGAAATTAATGGGAGGAGCATTTCGTATAACGCGAGCTGAGTTTTTAAAGATATTTAAAAAACCTAGCGTTTATATAATGGGAACAGTATTGGCACTTGTAATACTTATCGCCAGTCTTTTTTTCGAACCAACAAAAGTTAGTTCGGGATATGTTACATTTAGTTCCTCTGTAAAAACGGTTTCTGAGGTAAAAGACATATTTAATTCAGAAGAAGGTGCAGAAAATTCAACTCAATATGACGTGCAATTAACTCTAAGTGAAAATATCGTTAACTTCTATAAAAGTTTAAACACTAGAAAAAACACAATACAAGAAAGTTACTCCGCTTTAGCAAAGGCATACACTGCCCTAGAAGCATCGGTCTCTGCAGAAAACTATACCGCTTACAAAACTGCACTCGCAAATTACAAGACTGCGCTTTCTTTTAACCCAGGAGATTATAACGGACTCTTCCCTTTATACTTGGAGAGTTCTACATATACAAATAAACAAATTGCGAACGTTAATACCGTTATAAACAGTTCTAACTCCTATGACGCTACCCAGTTTCTAACTATTTATAAAAGTTCTAAGTTTAATGAAAAGTTATCTGAAACATACTCTACTGCCATGCAGTTTGAAACATCGTTGATGGAAGAACTCGTTGAAGGATCTGAACAACACAATAACAGCTACATAAATGCAGTATTGAACGGAGGAACTATTAACGATGAAGAATCCTATATAAACTATGTTACTCCCGTTATTGATGCTCTGCAACAGCTCAAAACCTATTTCGAGGCAATCTCCGGAACAACCCACCCTATCGCCCTATTAGACGCTCCTCTATACAATAACGTTATTGGAGAAATTCAAAATTTAATTGCGGTCGTTAGAGATAATAAAGATATACCTCCTACAGACGTTGTAAGAGAAAAAAACAAAAAGAAAATTGAAGTACTTAGAAGCAGCACCTACCTAACAAGAATAAAAACACTTATTAAAAATGATAAGTTTGTGGAAATATCTGACGAAACCATCGCTGCTCTAACAGAAAAAATTGAAACTATTAAAACACGACGTGAAGAAGTTAAAGAAAATTTACGAAACTTAAATGTAAATCTATCTGTAAACCGAGCAATAGAGTATGTAAGCGAATACAAACTAATTAACAAAATAGCACATGATATGGCAGTAAACACACTGCACCTTGAAATGTTGCAAAACAAAGATGATCAAGAGATACAATCATTGCTTGGATATGACTTCAGAACCTTCAATAGATACAGTGTAAAAGAATCATTATTAAAAGACAATTATATGTTTGACTCTAACACAGTTAGCTTTGATTATGCACAAGTATTCTCATTTGGACAAAACTCAACGGCAAAAACTACTATCTTCGATTTCATGTTCTATGCATTGCGAATCTCTACACTGTTTATTATAGTGTTTGCGATAATCATGGCAGCGAATTTAATTGCAAGCGAATTTGATACAGGAACGATAAAACTACTAGCAATGAGACCGTTTAGAAGAAGTAAGATCATAACCGGTAAATTGATGGCGACTATGTTCTTTGTAATAATATTTGTGTTATTCAGTGCGTTAATTTCTGCACTAGCGGGACTCGCCATGTTTGACTGGTCACTAGCTCCCGTACTAGCGGTATTCAACAGTACAGTAGCCTTTAGTATCCACCCTATCCTGTTAATGTTAATCAACATAGCCAGTGTAATTATTGAGATAATGTTCTTCGCTGTTATCGCTATTACCTTCTCAACCTTAACACGTTCATTCGCAGGAACAGTAACCAGCACGTTGATTATATACATTTTATCACTAGGACTAAATATAATATTCGGGAATGCTCTGTGGTACTCATATACACCATTTATAAACGTAGATTTCTTCAAGTATTTAGGTGGTGCATTTACCTCATCCAATAGTATGATTACAGCACTATTCACTACTCCACTCCTGAAAAATATGGATTTCTTCATATCTTTAGGATTGTATGGCGGTATAACAATATTGCTCCTAATTCTAACCTATTCCGTCTTTAAACGTAGAGACGTGTAAAAAAATATATAAAATAAAAACAGGATAAGGCTCGCCTTTTAGTGTCACTAATTATAAATAGAAAAAATCAGGCCCGCAAGCCTGATCAAGCAATTAGTGATAGTATAAACCTTGTTTTTTTATTTCATATTCTTCGCAATTTCTCCTGTCGCTAAAGCATCACATCTGTTGTTTAGCTCGTTATCGCTATGCCCTTTTACTTTTACCCACGACACCTTATGTTTGTCTAACTCCTGTAATAAATCCTGCCACAGGTCTTGATTCATGACGGGTTTCTTGTTTGCTGTCTTCCAGTTATTTATCTGCCAATTCTCTATCCATTTTTTGTCGATAGCGTTCATAACGTACGCCGAATCAGTAAAGATAGTCACGTCACAGCGTTCTTTCAACTTTCTCAGCCCTTCGATTACAGCAGTCAGTTCCATGCGATTATTTGTGGTCTGTGGCTCATATCCACTGAATTCTTTCTTTCTGCCTTTATATTGCAGCACTATACCGTATCCTCCCGGACCAGGATTGCCTGAACATGCACCATCTGTATATAAATGAACTTTTTTCATATATTTCCTTTCAACCTTCTTATATAAACATTATATATTAATATTAAAAAGCCTCCAATTAAAATATGATTATTCTTGACTATTTTAACATTTTAACTTATAATACTCTTGTCTGAACATCCAGATACCTAGGGGTGTAGTTCAATGGTAGAATAAGAGTCTCCAAAACTCCTGATGAGGGTTCAATTCCTTCCACCCCTGCCAAATATTGATATAGTTTTAAAACGAAAGATGCCATGATATACAATCGAGATATTAAGTAGAAACCTCAAAGTGTTTGATTAATTGTATTATATGAAAAGAAAGTTGCACTTTCTTTTTTTTCATAAAATATTAACTATCATCATATATATCCCATAGAACAAGTAAAGGATTGTATATGGATAGACTGATATTATGGCGTAAAACTCTCGGTTTAATTGATTATATACTACAGAAAAACAAACTGTTTGATTTTGATAGCAAGCTGTACACAGTAAAACTTAGGGTTAAATCAAACGACAGTATTTGTAATAAACTTGAAGAAACTCAAACATGTATACAAGATCTGTACGATGTTATAGGTATAAGACTTGTCTTACATTCCGAAGATCAATGTTACCAGCTGAGTGACAGTATAACAAGCCTAAAAGCTATTCGTGTCGATGAAATTAGAGACTATATTGCTCAACCTAAAGACACCTTTGGGTACAAGGCGATTCACCTTCGTGGAAGGTATAAAAAACAGAAATGTGAGATTCAAATAATCGATATCAAAAATGATAAACGTAACGGCAAAACACATGATGCATACAAAAAAGTTATGGCTGAGAGATTGAATAACAGATAAAAAAGAGGCTACTGAGGTAACCTCTCTTTTATTATTATTTTGCGTACTCCACATTTCGAGTTTCTCGTATTACGTTAACTTTGATCTGTCCTGGATAATCCATCTCTTTTTCAATCTTTTGTGCAATATCTTTAGCTAAGAACAACGCTTTTTCATCACTGATCTCGTCAGGTCTAACAATAATTCTCACTTCTCTGCCTGCTTGTATAGCAAATGATTTCTCAACGCCTTTAAACTCGTTAGCTAATTTTTCTAGCTGCTGCAATCTCTTGATATACGATTCTAACGACTCTCTTCTTGCTCCCGGACGTGAACTTGATATTGCATCCGCCGCCTGTACTAATACCGCCTCTATGCTCTCAAAAGGAACGTCTCCGTGGTGAGCATGTATACAGTGAACGACATCTTTACTTTCCTTATATTTCGCCGCTAACTCTATACCGATTGATATATGTGTACCCTCTACCTCGTGGTCAACTGCTTTACCGATGTCATGTAACAATCCCCCACGCTTAGCTATGTTAACATTCGCGCCTATTTCAGTAGCCATTAACCCTGCTAACAATGAAACTTCTATACTGTGTTTAAGAACATTTTGTCCGTAACTTGTTCTATATTTCAATCTACCTAACAGCTTGGTAAGCTCTGGATGCATGTTGTGAATTCCTATTTCAAATAACGCATTTTCTCCAGCCTCTTTCATTGTTTGGTCTAACTCTTTTCTTACTTTTTCAACCATCTCTTCAATTCTAGTTGGGTGAATTCTACCATCTAAAATCAATTTCTCTAGGGACAGTCTTGCTACTTCTCTTCTGATTGGGTCAAATGAGGATAATATTACTGTATCAGGAGTATCATCTATAATCAAATCAACACCCGTCGCACTTTCTAGTGCCCGTATATTTCGACCTTCACGACCGATTATCCTACCCTTCATCTCGTCATTTGGTAATGCAACGGAAGATACCGTTACTTCACTGGTATGATCTGCAGCACACTTTTGGATAGCAAGTGTTATTATTTCTTTTGACTTTTTATTTGCCTCTTCTTTGGCTTCTTGCTCAATAGTTCTAACTAGTATCGCAGCCTCTTCTTTGGCTTTGTCTTCTAACTCTATAATTAATTTCTTTTTAGCCTCTTCTTTTGTCATCTTAGAAGCTTTTTCTAATTCCACTATAATCTTTTCTTTTAGCTCAGATTGTTCTGATATTAATTTGTTTAGATTACTTTCTTTGTTGTGCAACTCTTCCTGTGTTTTTTCAATATTATCTAATTTTTTGTCGATAGTATCTTCTTTTTTGTTAAGAATATCTTCTCTTTGAATAATTCTACTTTCTGATTTTTGTATCTCAAATCTTCTTTCTTTTATCTCACTATCTAACTCTGTTCTAATTCTCAATGCTTCATCTTTTGCTTCTAGCAAAGTTTCTTTTTTCACTGACTTTGCTTCGTTTACTGCTTCTTGTATTATGTTAGCGGCTGTCTTTTCACTTTTACCAGTTTTAGATCTTTGGACTACGATTCGTACAATATATCCAAGTGGCAGGAACAGTATACAGCAGATAACTCCTACAATAATTCCCGTCAAACTGGCAGATGACATCAATGATAAGTAAAAAGAGTCGCTAAGAAGCCCGTTAATCATCTTTTCCATTTTTCTCTCCTATTATATTTTAATTGTGCATTTTTACAATAAAATCAATATATAGACTAAATATAACTCTGTAAATATCACATAACTACCATTAAAGATTTATGTGGCATACATAACGAATTATAATAAAATCGCATTTAAAAAACTCACGTTTAAATATATTGACCGATGAATTATATAAATATAGCCTAAAGTCTTGATTGATAAGCCTATATTATACTGATGATAACCTAAAGCAAGTTAAGTTAAAATCAAAAAAATTATATAATACACAAAAAGAGTATATTATATAGC
>CAYJAP010000029.1:0-8530 GCA_964368425.1 uncultured Lachnospiraceae bacterium
AATTATATTACACAGATCTGCTAGATTACCTTCAAATCTCTCTTTGTTCGCTTTGTACTCTTTGTTGTTAACTGCAAAATTATTTCCTTCTGCTATAACCTTGATCTTTGCAAACCATGTATCTTTATCGTCAGTTGATGAAAATGTGGTTGCATAATTATCCATAATAGCGCATATTAATTCTATAGAAAACTTTTGTAATTGCTGTTTATCTACCGTTGGAGCAGACCACATATAATCATAATATTCTACTAGTTGAGACCAGTTGTATATATCTTTTCTTGGATTATCTTTCTCTCTTTCTATATTAAATACGGATATGCAGTATCCCCTATTTTTGGTTAAGTACTCAGCGAATAATTTATTGTGTTTCATCGCCCATTCTCGGCATAAATCGTAAACTTGCATAGCACTCATTTTGGATATAATTATTTTTGATATGTCATTAAATTTCGTCATATCTACCATAGGATCAGACGTTCCAATTTTAGAAATACTGAAAGGAAACTCTTCAAGTTTGGATTGAGGGTTTTCTATGCGCCACATCTCAAAATTAGAATTGATTAGAGTTAATAAATATTCAAGAACCGCCTCTTTTGGATAGCCATTTATTTCAAAGAATGTCATGTTTGCCTCGGGGTCATATCTCTTGCTCACCTTTCTTTTATTTCCAGTTTTTTCATCAATCTTAGAAAGTAACGGAGTGTGCAAATATTTAAATTCTCCCTCCGTACCCATCGCCTTTGCCACCTCTAGGTGTTGAGCGACACTGGAGTAGTAGCCTTGATCACGAACAACTATTGTAGTTTTCATGAGGTGGTCATCAACTATGTGTGCAAATACATAAGGAGGGATGCCATCACTCTTCAGTATTACTATATCTTTACCATTTTCAGAAATTTCTCTTTCGCCGCGCATGTCAATAAATTTAATTTTATTTTTGGGATCACCTTCTGATTTTAAACGTATCGCGAAAGATTTTCCATTTTCTATGTTCTTTTTAATTTCCGCATATGTTAACTTTCTACACGCCAAGTCTTTTTCTTTGATAGTGTCCTCTTCTTCCAACTCCTGTTTTCGTCTTTCAATAATTTCTTTTTTACCGCCTTCAGTAGCATCACAAAAACATGGGAAAGCTTTACCTTCTTGGACTAACTTCTTTGCATATGCCTGATAAATTTCCCCTCTTCTACTCTGCACATAAGGACCGTAATCTCCTACTTCCGGACTGTTATACATAAATCCTTCTGTGTGATTGATGCCATAGTAACCTAGCACATTAAACAATAATTTTTCAGCGCCATCTACTCTTCTTTTTTCATCGGTGTCTTCTAACCTAACGTAGAAAATTCCGTTACTTTCTTTAGCAATTAAAAAGTTTATATAAGCACTAAAAAAGTTACCGAGATGTACAAATCCGGTAGGACTAGGTGCAAATCTCACTACCTCCTGACCTTCTTTTAATGCTCTGTTTTTATACTTTTTTTCGTAGTATTCATAGTCATGTTTAAGATTAGGAAACAATAATTCTGCCAATTTATTATAGTCCATACTTCTCCTTAAGCGATGAAAATATTTTTCATTTCCATAGCATATCTTTTAATTATATTAGTTTCAAAGTTATTAATCATTCCCATTCTAGCTATTTGTTCATATGTTAGATCTTTCTTAAAGTCCTCCAACGTTCTAGCAGAATTGTATTGTTCTATAGAGTAAAGTGCACATTTGTACTCATGTACACTGAATCCTTCATATGCTTTTTTGTATAAATTAAATTGTTGCATGAGATTTTGCTTTAACACGTTTATACTTTGTATTTGCTCTAAAGAAATATCTTTCGGCGCTTTCAATTCTATATCCGCTCCCTCACCTTGCTCCAAGAATGAAGATAATAATGTCAGGTTGTTACCCGATACAACGTTAGCATTACTCGTTTTTAGAAGGTATGAAATGTCGCAGTATTCCCCACTCTGCATACTATACACGTTGGTATAAAAAACAGTTTCAGCTAGCTTGATTATAGACTGGCTGTATAAACGCTGTGAGTAAGTAGCATAGTCAGCCGCTGTACCACTACTAACTTGTTCCAATTCTGGATAGTACTTATTTAGCACATCAGCATACGTGTTTATAAAGTCGAAAGCGGAGAGAATAACCCTGTTATAGTGGCTGTTCAGCACATTAATAGATGCTCCTATAATAGCATTATCTGCTCCTAATAACACGACGTCTTGCTCAAAGATTGACTTCTGAACATCAAATTCAGCCAGCTGCTTCGAAAACTCTTGTAAGGAATAAAATATGTTATTTATATCCTTTTGGTCTAGCTTATCAGATTCGCCAAACATTTCTAAAAAGCTTTTATTCCACCGTTCGTAATAAGAAAATATACTAGTTAATATCGGCTGGTAAACAGATGTGTACTGATATAGTTTTTGACGTACTATTTTAGTTGCTCCGGAAACCTCGTCGGCTTTAGTTTTGTCAGTTGTAAATTGGTATAAATCATATAATCTACTTTCTGTCATATCATTATTATCTATAGGTTCGCTGGCTATACCAAAAGTAACGTGTAAGATATTCTGATTTGCTTCAGCAGTATCTCCCTCTTTTCCCGTCGCTACCAAATTATTCTTAAACATAGAGTTTGTAATTACACCAGCGTTGTCTTCGATATAACCATCTTTTGTCGTGTTGTATAGCTCTTGTATCTTTGCTAAAGTTGTATCATCTTTATCACACCCAAATAAAGAGCCGGTAAAAATCACACCTACTAACATTAACGGAATGAGGAAAATTATTAAAAGTTTTTTGCTCATATCCCCTCCTAACTACCCAATAATCCGATATAAGTAAGTAATGTTTGCAAATCAGTATATGCGTCTTGGTTAAGATTAAGCGAACGGAATCCTTCATAACCAGATAACCCCGATGGAGGTAAATGCGCTAGCTCGTTAATAGCATCCTGTATGAAAGAAGCATTCGATACCAGCTCTAAATCTTTGCTAAATTTTTTTGCTAAGTTCAGATATGCATTAACAAACTTGCTGGCCTTTTTATTAAAGAACTCGTCTTCTGACACTTTTAATTCCACAAATTTATTATATACAATAAATGCTTTTTGTAGGCCGGAAGATTCTGTTGCCTCAGTTTCGCTACTAGAGAATCCATTGCTAAATAACAATATTACATCTAAGTATGTTGCATGCGCATCATACAGAAACTCTCCGTCAAAGACTTTATCAGCCACAATACTTCGTAATTCAATGATTAAATCATTATATTTTTTAAAGCTATCTTTGTAAGAATTGGCAAACGTTGTGTACTTGTTTTCCAATTCCTGTTTAATTGCCTCGAGAGCACTCGAGCTTCCCTCGACTGTTCCGCTGCTCATGATAGCCGATTCGTACTCCATAATTGCCTGGATAGAATTACTAACGGTCTGTAGTGAAGACTTGTAACTAGCGATCTTTTCTTTCAAAGATTTGTCTTGCTTGTTACTTACATCCTCTGCAAATAGAAAATAATTAACGTAATAAGAATAAACTTCTTCCAATCCCTTTTCAACAATCACAAAACTCGGTGTATCATCTGCGTTTCCCACACCGCTTGTAGCACCAAGAATCTTTTCTCGTATATTTATAATCTTTCCATCATCTCCATAAATAGGCTGACCAACATCCGATTCTTTTATCGATAACATCGCATTACTGTATCCACCATGCTGTTTATAGGTCTCCAAATCTTTTAGCGCGTTAAAGGTAGTATCAGTGTTAGTTGGTTTAAACACAAAGAAATAGAGAAGCAATCCCACTCCTGCTAGAATTACAACTGTAACAACAATTCTTAAAATGTGTTTCGTCATATTTCCCCCAACAAACTTTTATCTATAAATATATTATCACTAAATACATCAAGCGTCAACTTTATATGTAATTATGCACATCACCATCGAAGATTTTTATATTGCACATCTTTTAAAAATAATCCTTTTGCTGGAGCCGTTTTTCCTGCTAACGACCTGTCCTTTCCTGTAATAATTTGTGCAAGATTACCTTTTTTACCACAGCCAATTTCAAATAAAGTACCCGCTATAATCCTTACCATGTTATATAAAAACCCACTACCCGATATCTCAAACTCGTACATACCCTCACTAGCTTTCAACTTAACCGCATAAATTTCTCTCACTTTGTCCTCAACACTTGTGTTAGACGCACAAAAAGAAGTAAAGTCGTGTTTACCCAATAAAGCAGCCATCTCTTTCTTCATAACAGAAATATCTACATTAGATATTCTAGTAGCACTTTTTTCATATAAAGGAATATCGATGTCTGACACATAAAATCTGTACGCATATGTCTTTTTCTTTACATCGTACCGAGCATGAAAACCCTCTCCCACTTGTTGTATTCCTAGGACACGTATATCTAAAGGCAACAAACTATTGATGTATCCCACGAACTTTCTATCTAGCTGGACTGCACTGTCAAAGTGAGCAACCTGTTTTAGGGCACTTACACCAGAATCTGTTCTTCCACTAGCATGCAAATTAATCTTATCCTTTGTTATCTTCTCTATAGCGCTTTCCACGACAGACTGTACCGTTTTTTTACCCGGTTGTGTCTGCCAACCATGATACCCACTTCCGTCATAGCTAACAATTATTGCGTATCTCATAACACTTCCTGTCAAATTCTTTTTTATATTATAAACTACCGACAAGAAATCACCTACCTTATTAAGACATTTCTATCGTTATATTTGACTAAATTTAATAAATTGTAATATAATCAAAATATATAATGTTTATATTTAATTAGTGTAATTTATTAGTTTAATACAGTTGTTTTTATGTTTATCTAATACACGTACTGTTATACAAGGAGATACTATGAAAAAAGTAACCATCGATGGAAATTCAGCAGCAGCAGAAATTGCTTATTTTTTAAGCGATATCGCAGCGATATACCCAATAACTCCCTCAAGTACAATGGCAGAAATTGTTGACGAAAAAAGCGCCGATGGCGAGCTGAATGCTTTCGGAGAGAGAGTTAAGGTTGTAGAAATGCAGTCTGAAGGAGGCGCTAGCGGTGCTGTTCACGGAGCAGCTAGCGGCGGTGCTTTAACCACTACATTCACTTCCAGTCAAGGACTACTTCTGATGATTCCTAATATGTACAAAATCGCGGGAGAACTACTCCCTACCGTATTTCATGTGGCAGCAAGAACAATAGCAACCCACGCGCTGAGCATTTTCGGAGATCACTCTGACGTTATGGCAGCACGCCAAACAGGTTTTGCGATGTTGGCATCGGCGAGCGTGCAAGAGGCAATGGACATGGCACTTATAAGCCATCTATCTACACTAAAAAGCTCTGTACCTTTCTTGCATTTTTTCGACGGGTTCAGGACCAGCCATGAGATAAATACTATTAACAATTTAGATAAAGATAAAATTGTCGCGATGTTACCTATGGATAAAATTGCAGAATTTAGAAAAAGAGGATTATCTTCCTCCCACCCACATCAGCAAGGAACATCTCAAACGCCTGACATCTTCTTCCAGAACAGAGAAGCATGCAACAAGTTTTATGCGGACGTGCCCCAGATAGTTGAAAAAACTATGAATGAGTTTTATAAAGTATTTGGAAGAAAATATAAGCTTTTTGATTATATCGGTAGCCCTACCGCAGAGAATATATTAGTTGTAATGGGAAGTGGCGCAGAGACAAGCGAGTCGACCATCTCTTATCTAAATAAAAAACATGGCGGCAACTACGGTGTGCTAAAAGTGCGTTTATACCGTCCTTTTAGCGTAAAACATCTCTTGTCCGCTTTACCGAAAACCGTTAAAAGAATCTGTGTGTTAGACAGATGTAAAGAACCGGGAAGTGCTGGTGAACCATTGTATAAAGATGTTTGTTCTGCCCTGCTTGAAAGTGGGAAAACCAATATCAAGGTAGTTGGTGGAAGATACGGTTTAGGCAGTTTTGAGTTTAATCCATCTATGGTTAAAGCTGTGTTAGATAACCTCACATCTGAAAAACCAAAGAACGATTTCACTATTGGAATTACTGACGACGTTACAAAAACAAGTTTGAAAATATCTACAGAAATAACGCTTGATAACAAAGGAACTGCATGCAAGTTCTTCGGGTATGGCGGAGATGGGACAGTTAGCGCAAATAAAAACAGTATAAAAATTATAGGAAATAACACTAACTTGTATGGGCAGGCATTTTTCGAATACGACAGTAAGAAAAGTGGAAACGCAACTATCACAAACTTACGGTTTGGGGATAAAGAAATCAAAGAACCTTTCCTGCCAAATAATTTGGATTTTGTTGCATGCCACAACCAAACATATATTACAAAATTCAACCTCACTAAAGGCTTAAAAGAAAACGGCATCTTTTTACTAAACACCAACTGGAATTTGAATGATTTGAATACCTTGATGCCTCCTACTCTGAAAAAAGAGATAGCGAAGAAGAAGATCCGTGTGTACACGATAAACGCATCTGGTATCGCAAATGAACTAGGTTTGGGCTCTAAAATAAACCTAATAATGCAGTCAGCGTTTTTCAAACTGATAGACATAATTCCTTTCAATAAAGCGAAATCTGAGATGAAAGCTTATGCTAAGCAAAGTTATGGAAGTAAGGGAGAAAAAATACTGGAGATGAATTACGCTGCTGTAGATAGCGCGGAAAAGCATCTACAGGAATTGCACTACCCTGCCTCCTGGACGAACGCGAAAGATAGTATCAAAGCAGAAAAACAACATAACGAATATTATAAAAAATTCATCGATCCTATCCAAAGATTGGACGGAGACAAACTTCCTGTGAGTTCTTTTGATGTTAGAGGATTTGTTCCTACAGACACTGCCAAGCTAGAAAAAAGAGGTATTGCAGAACAAATGCCGTGCTGGTTGAGTGGAAAATGTATACAGTGCAACATGTGTAGTTTTGTGTGTCCGCACGCCGCAATACGTCCTTATCTAACGAAAGATTTATCCAACAAACCAGATAGTTTAGAAACCTTACCTGCTACGGCCGAGAAAGACAAAACTTTTGTAATACAAGTTAGTCCTTTTGACTGCACAGGTTGTGGATTGTGCTCAAAGATTTGTCCTACCAAAGCGTTAATGATGACTCCGATGGAAGAAGCTATCAAAGAGCAAAAAATAAATTATGATTATATTTCTAAGCAAGAAACTGTGAAAAGCGCTGTGTTCAAGCCAAACACTGTGAAGGGTAGCCAGTTCAACAAACCGTATTTTGAGTTTAGTGGAGCTTGTGCGGGTTGCGGAGAAACACCTTATATCAAAGTGGTAAGCCAGCTATTTGGAGACAGAATGGTTGTAGCGAATGCAACCGGTTGTAGTAGCATTTATGGTGGCAGCTCCCCTACTTGTCCGTACGCTAAAGACCCCGCTGGACGAGGAATTGCATGGGCAAATAGTCTATTCGAAGACAACGCAGAGTTTGGTTATGGTATTAAGCTATCTTTAACAATCAAAAAGAAACGATTAGAAAAACTTCTAACTGAAGTTACTCCACTATGTTCAGCCGAAGCACAGAAAACCATTCGTGCTTATCTATCTGCAACAACTCCTGAAACTCAGATTACACTAAGCAACCAAATTAAAAAGTTGTTGCCACTGCAGAAAAAAGTTTCATTAGATAAGTTGCGGGAAATAGATGCTGTTATAGACAGCGCAATGGATCAAAGCGTTTGGATTATTGGTGGAGATGGTTGGGCGTATGATATAGGTTTTGGTGGACTTGACCATATTCTGGCGAGCGGTGAAAACATCAACATTTTAGTGCTGGATACTGAAGTTTATAGTAACACTGGAGGACAGGCGAGCAAAGCAACTCCTATGGGCGCGGTAGCAAAATTTGCAAGCAAAGGAAAACTTACCCGTAAAAAAGACTTGGCATTAATGGCGACCACCTACAAAGATGTGTACGTAGCAAAAGTATCGATGGGTGCAAACATGAACCAATTTCTCAAAGCTGTACAAGAAGCAGAAGCGTACGATGGCGTGTCTTTAATTATCGCGTACGCACCTTGTATAAATCACGGAATCAATCTGTCTAACAGTCAGGACGCGATGAAAAAAGCTGTGGAGACTGGCTACTGGCAGTTGTTTAGATATAACCCTACTCTACGTGAACAAGGTAAAAATCCATTCATACTGGACAGCACTCCGACAGGAGAATATATGGATTTTGTGAAGAGCGAAAACCGATACAATTCACTAATTAAGAAAGAACCTGCCAGAGCAGAAGAGTTATTACAGCAGGCAAAGAAACACGCTCAAGAAACTTTTGAGACATATAAAAAGTTGAGCGAAGAAGAATAATTTATGTAACAAAAAAAGAAAGACTTCATATTAACTTTGTACTACTACTAATTCTAAATCAGGCTATCTGCCTGATTTTTTATTGCAGAAATTAATTATATACAACGTTGATTTGCTCTTTCTTTCCATATTGTTTTTTACTTTTTATTTTTC
>CAYJAP010000030.1:0-8523 GCA_964368425.1 uncultured Lachnospiraceae bacterium
ATATAATATAATGTAAACACATATTAAATTGAATAAACTAAACAATACTAAAGTAAAAAAAATATTTAAAGAGGAAGTCTTTATGAGTAACTTATTAGAAATTTTAAATACCACTTTATTTATCATTCTTGGAATATGTGGAGCAATGTTTACTTATCGAATAGTGCTAATGATTACGGCACTGTTTCCTACAAAAGAGATGAAGAAGGCGAAGAAAAAGCATACCCACGCCATCTTAATTCCAGCTAGAAATGAAAGTAAAGTTATTGCAGATTTACTGACAAGTATAAAGAAGCAAAAATATCCGACTCGTCTGATAGACACTTACGTTATTGTAAGCGATCCTAAGGATCCTACTGTCGAGATTTGTAAAAAGTTTAAAAGAGTAGAATGTATTGTAAGGGCAAACCCTCCAAAGAAAGATTGTAAAGGTTTCGTTTTAAATGACAGTTTCAAATACATCAAAGACAAGTATCCCGATAAAAAATATGAAGCATTCTTCATATTTGACGCCGACAATATTCTCTCACCTACTTTTATTGATAAAATGAACGACGTATACGATGCTGGTTATGACATAGCTCTAGGATACAGAAACTCTAAAAACTGGAATTCTGGCTGGGTGGCGGACTGTAGCTCACTACAATTCTCCATGTTAAACGCCGCAGCTAATAAACCAAAAGCAAGACTGGGAGGAAGCATAACTATCTCAGGAAGCGGATTCTATATATCATCAAAGATTGTAGAGGATTTAGGTGGCTGGCCATTCCACACACTGACCGAAGATTATGAGCTAAGTGTGCACAGTTTATTAAAAGATTATAAGACAATATATTACGAATACGCCGACTTCTATGACGAAGCTCCAACGAAGTTTAAAGCTAGCTGGAACCAAAGAATGAGGTGGGTTAAAGGATTCCAACAAGTCCAAGGTAAATACAAGAAAGAGTTGTACAAAAACGCATTTACAGTAAAGAAAAATTGGTTCGCATGCATGGCAGAGAAATTTAACATATTACCTATAGCAATAGGTATAGCAAGCGTATTCCTGTACATTGCAACAACGTTGGTTCTAGGAATTATACACTCCATATGGGGCGACATGGTTTGGCGATCGATGTTAGCGTGTTCGCTATACGCAACGGTAGGATTGTATCTATTCTTCATGTTATACACCATCGCACTGCTTATTATAGACAGAAAAAAAATAAAGCTGAAACCGCTAAACAGAATAGTTTTAGTCTTTATGAATCCTTTCTTCTTAGCAACTTATATCCCGCTATTTATTAAAGGATTGTTCAAAAAAGAAGTTACTTGGGTGCGTATAGACCACTCCATCAACGTAGATGTAGAAAAGCTACTGGAGCAGGAAAAAGATAGAAAATAAAAAGCGTGGATCACTATTCGAGTTATCACTAATTATTTAATCAGGTTAATCGACCTGATTTTTTATTTAGTAATATGTGCTAGCAAGATTAGGTTTCAACCACGCTTTTATTTACTCAATTGCTTTTTTTGGTACATCCTTATAAATACTTTATAAAGCTCCATCATAGGAATTATTAATAAAGCTACCGCTATACATACTAACCACTGTACAAGGTTTAATGTGGTAAGTCCTAACAGACTTTGGAACCCAGTTATAGGGAAAATTATAAAGATAGACGTGAATAAGAAGGATAGAGTCGTTCCCCAATTTAACGGTTTGTTGTTGAATATTTCCTTATTAAACACTGTGCCGCTTATACTTCTTAGGTTATATGCATGGAATGCCTCTACCGCAACTAAGGTTGTAAAGCACATGGTAACCGTTAGCACTGAACTATATCCCAATGCATAATGACATACAAAATATACTGCAAACATCAATATCGACTGACAAACAGATGAAACCAAAATGTTTAGACCAACCTGTCCTCTTAGTAGATGTTTATTGGTCTTTATAGGTTTCTGTTTCATAATATCTTTTTCTGCTACTTCATTTCCTAGAGCGAATGAAGCTGGTGTATCTGAAACAAAATTTATCCACAGTAGTAACGCCGGACCGAAGAACGGCAGTCCCATGAACCCTATCAGTATGGTGAGTACAATTAATTCACAAAAGCCCGTGGCTAATAAAAACTGGAACTGTTTCATGATGTTACTATATATTCTACGCCCTTCCTCTACGGCGGTTACGATTGTGGCAAAGTTATCGTCCGTCAAGATTATATCTGACACTTCTTTGGTTACATCTGTACCTGTTATACCCATACCCACGCCGATATTGGCTGTCTTGATACTTGGTGCGTCGTTAACCCCATCCCCTGTCATTGCAACGACTTTATTCAAGCTTTTAAATACTTTTATAATTTTAACCTTATGTTCAGGACTAACTCGGGCAAATACTCGGTAGTTCATAATAGTGCCCTTTAGTTCTTCTTCAGATATCGTACTTAGTTCAAGCCCCGTTATAACTTGCGAGGAATGCTCCGCTATCTTCAATTCTTTGGCAATGGCAAAAGCAGTATCTCTATGGTCTCCAGTAATCATGATAGGTATTATTCCTGCTTCTTTACACGTAGCGATAGCACCTTTAACCTCCTCTCTAGGTGGGTCAATCATTCCTGTAAGCCCTATAAACACATGCTCCGATTCGACTTTCTCAGGATTGATATAGTATATATCCCCAATAACTTCTTTCTGTGCAAATGCTAGAACCCTGAGGGCTTTCGATGCCATTTCATAATTCTTAGCTTCTATTTCGGAGATATCTGCCTGTGTGATAGGGCGGACGATACCGTTATCTAGTATGTGTGTACATCGAGGAAGAACCGAACCGATAGCTCCTTTCATATACGCTATGGTTTCATCTCCTGTAGTGTTTAACGTTGTCATTAGTTTGCGGATACTGTCAAAAGGCACTTCGTTAACTCTTGGATACCTACCATCCATCTCTTGTTTACTGTAACCCAGTTCATATCCCAAGTGAACTAACGCCGTCTCGGTTGGATCTCCTACAGTTATTAATTCTCCGTCACTTATACGAATCTCGCTATCATTACAAAGTAACATCGCTGTCATTAAATGGAGGAAGTTAGGATTGCATTTTAGCCCTTTATATATGATCCTTCCATCAATCAACTGCGGTTCCGGAATCTCACTCTTTAACTGTTTATCTACCGTCGTCCTATCCATGTTAAGGACGTACACTTCCTTAACTGTCATTTTATTAGTAGTAAGTGTTCCCGTCTTATCTGAACATATTATCTCTGTAGCCCCTAACGTTTCTACCGCCGGTAAATTTTTCACGATCGCCTTACGTTTTGCCATTCGTTGTATACCAAACATCATTGTTACAGTCATGGATACCGGCAAGTCTTCAGGTATAGCGCATACCGCTACGGCGATAGACAACATCAACGCTGTTAGCCAGTGTTCTTTATGCCAGAAAATATTTAACAGCAACACCAACATTACAACCGCAACTATTACAACGCTGATAACTTTACTAGTCTTATCTACCTGTTTGGTAAGAGGAGTTTTATCTTTCCCTGTGGAAATGATTGCGGTTATCTTACCAATCTCAGTATTCATTCCTGTCGCAACAACTATTCCCGCACCTCTACCGTAAGAAACCACCGTGCCCATGTACGCCATGTTGTGTCTGTCTCCAATAGGAGCACTTTCATTAAGCATAGCTTCCAAACTTTTTTCAACAGGAATACTCTCCCCTGTCAACGCACTTTCGTCCACTTTAATACTTGCATTTTTTATTAAACGCAAGTCTGCTGGAATAATATCACCGGCCTCTAGTACTACAACATCGCCAACAACAAGCTCTTCTGTTTTTATTTTATGAACTTCTCCTTGACGCATAACCTTACAGTATGGTTTCGTGACACTTTTTAGGGCTTGCATAGCCTTGTCCGCTTTGCTCTGCTGCACCACTCCAATTATTGCATTGATAAGTACAACTGCAAAAATAAACCCCGCATCCACCAACTCATTTAACGAGCGTTCAACAATCGACACTGTAATACTTATCGCCGCTGCAATCAGTAATAAAATAGTCAACGTCTCAGTAAATTGCAACAAAAAACGAACGATTAGAGGTTTCGGTTTAACTTCTTTAAGCTTGTTAAAACCGTGTGTTTGCAGTCTTCTCTGCGCCTCTTCTTCGCTCAATCCTTTAGCCGTGGAATTTATTTTGACTAGAACCTCGTCAATTTCTCTAGTATGCATTTATTCTCCTCTTTCCTGTTTTGTATCAATTATGATATTGAACGGTCCATCCATCACTGTATCTAGAATCATGTGCTCACCAAACTTTCCTGTTTGTACATTAGAAACTCCCCATTCTTTCACCTTATTAACTAGTGAGGTATACAGTCTGTCCGCAAGCTCATGATCTGCACATCTGGAAAAGTTTGGACGCATTCCTGACTGAAGTTGTGCCTGTAACGTGAAGTTGCTGACAATCATCACATCTCCATTTACGTCTTTTAAACTCTTATTGATCTTGTTATTTTCATCTTTAAACACACGTAGCTTTACGATTCTCTTTGCCAAGAAGTCCACATCTTCTTCTGTGTCATCCCGATGAACACCTGCTAGCACCAGTAAACCCATTCCTATCTGTGAAAAAGTTTTCCCATCTACCGATAACTTACAACTATTAACCTTCTGCATTATAATTTTCATTATTTATCCTTCTTCACTGCAACCTTTTTAACTTTCTTTTTAGGCTCTATTATCGCCTCTTCTTTTACAATATTTTCGTCAGGCTGGACGCTTTTCTCTTTGCTTGCAACCTTATTTTTCTCCAGCAGATTTTCATCAACTTTCGATTCTTTCTGCTTCTTTTCTTTTTTAATTTTGTTAGGATTTCTAAACAATGAAAGTAATTGTCCACCATATTCCTTAGATGAACCCAGTACTCTACATATTTGGCTTAGTGACGCCATTATAAACGCTTCTACTGCAACTACTGCATACCCCGGGCTTAACTTTTCTCCAATACAAGCAAACACCACTACGTTTATAAATATTGCTGTAAACGCTAGAAGAACGAATCCTTCTATCACCTTCATTGGTGTAAAATTATCCTTAATTAAACATATCAGCGAGATTACCGCCACCGCTACTATACTTACTATAAATATAGACAGCGTGGCATAAAATTCTATCTTCAGCCATAAACCAATGTCTCCGATTTTGGTAGCTTCAGCAAAGGGAAGCAGTAAAGTAATAATTGTAATTAGCGAAAGTATTAACAACCAAATGTTTAAATCTTTTTTATTGTTCATGATTCACCTCTTTATTTCTTTGTAAATGTCACGCTTTTCTACTAAAAGGATATCTTAATTTGACAAGTAAAGTATAGCATATTAGCTCCTAAATATCCATAAAATAGACCATGTTTGAAATTTTTTATAAAAATATATTGTTATGAGAGAGTTCTAAATAATTCTTTTTGTCAAAAACATATCACCTCATATATAATAATTACCAATTTATTTGAATTAACTAAGTGATTGTAGTATAATCATTATGTGATATATATACAATTATATGTTGCTACCACAATAAAAGTAGGAGATTTATATGACCCTCACAATGTTAGGATTTACCTTTAGTCCATCAACTATATCTTTAATTTTTACAATCGTAGCGTCGCTTTTTCTGTTATTCGGGATAATATGGGGACTAGGACGTGGATTATTTAAGAGCCTGTCCAGAGCAATCTGGCTGGTTATAATAGGAGTGGCACTGATCTGGCTAACTCCCGTAATCACCGAGGCTATACTGGGAGCTAATCTAAGCTTTTTAAAACTACAAGTAAATGGTGTAGCTACACCTTCACTTAACGAGTACCTGATAGCTTTAATAAACAGTCAAAGCGGAAGTGTGGAAGGACTAAACATTTCTGACCCTATCATTTTTGAGTTCTTAAAGAAGTTTGTCTTATTAATTGTGAACAGTTTCTTATACGTAGTTTTGTTCTGGCTGGCAAAGATATTACTATGGCCAGTATGGGCAGTGATTACCAGTGCTATAATTAAAAAGACCAACAAAGATGGAGAACCTGCGAAAAAATTCCGCTTGGGTGGAGCAATCGTAGGTGCTTGTATAGGCTTATTCATAGGCGGAGTAACAATCATGCCGCTAACAGGAGTGATAGACGTCGCACAAAAAGTGAACATGGCAAATGACTCTTTCTTAACAGGACAAGTTAGTACCACTGGAATCCTAGATAAGTATTTAGGGGAAAATGCTGATTACATATTGAAAGCAGACACAGGGATATCTTTCGGTGTATACAAGTATACGGGAGTGGAATACATTAACCAAGCACTGTTCAATAAGCTATCCACTGTTAAAATAGATGACACGAAAATTAGTCTAAACGAGGAAGTTGACGGCGTGGTAAAAGTTCTTAACGCAATAGGCGATATACGTACCACCGATTTTGATGCACTGACTCAAGACACCACCGACGACTTAATCGATGACTGTAAGACTGTTATTGATTATATATTTGAGTTAAAAACGATAAATACTGTTGGAGATAAGATGATGCCTTTCGTAGAAAGTTACATCACAGACAGCAACTTGATTCCGTCAATCGGCTCTACACAGGGTGATGAAATGATAGACGATGCAGTAACAGACATAACAAGCCAACAAATGAAAGCTCTAAAAACCGAGCTTCACGCTATCCTAAATATAGCTAGAGCTGTAAATAATGCCGACCTTCTGCTGCCTATAGTACGAGGTAATATCAGCCAGTCTATAATCCTAGAAAAGATGGATGACGAATTTATAGACGACCTAGTAGACGCACTATATACTTCGCGGATAGTAAAAAATGCTATGCCAAATATAGTTAACTTTGGAACAGAATTTGTAACAGTACGTTTAAGCTCTACTCCGTACGAGAAGAATGAAGAATTACCAGATGAGCTGAAAACATCTCTTAAAAACATTCTTAAAAATACGGTAAAGATACTAGATTATATAGACCTAAGCAGCTTTAGCATTGAAAGTATTCCGGGAGAAGCTTTTGGATCACTAGGGGCAGTCCTAGGAGAATTTAAACAATTGATGACGACTCCAACCTACTTCGGTGTCGTTGACGCATTAAATATTAAAGCACAAGACATGTTTGAACAAGATATGTTGCGTACATTCATTGCAAACAGTCTTGTACGCTTAAAAACGCTATCCAACTTCCAAACGGAATTCACTTTATACTCTACAGTATTTGACGATTTGATGGTGTTAAAAGATGCCAACTTCTCAGATATAGCAAGTTTAGACGTAGAAAAGGTTGGTAAAGTATTAGACGGACTTGAAGCTTCGTATGTCTTTGGCCCAAACATTAATAACCTTGTTATAGATATTTTTAGAGACGCAAAGGCACAGATTGTTAATAGCAACACCCTTGATGTAACGCTGAAAGCTTCTATCAATCTTACTTTTGATATAATTGAGTACAACATAAAGAACCTCGACAGAGAAGCTGGTTTTTGGCAGACAGAGTTAGCGGCTTTACAATCGTTGCTAGCGTTAGATTTTGAAGATACCTCGAACCTATCTTCTACGGGAAAGGCTTTAGATGAGGCAAAAGGTAGTTCGTTGCTATCCACCCCACAAAAACTTGCAAATATGGACGAAGAAGATTCTGCACTAAATGTCTTGATAGTTTCAATGTTCGATTATGCAGTAGACAGTGTAGCTAGTGGCGAAACTGCATTGACGGATATCATGAATAAAATAAAAGCGAACTTGTCAAAAGTGGAAAGCTATGAATTGGAGTTTGGATATTTACAATCTTTAAAGAACTCAATAGAGGACTTCCAACACGCCGACAATCAGACTTTAAACACATCCGCATTTAATAACACGGCTATCTCGTTTGGAGCGACGTTAGACTCCTTAAAAGATAGTAGATTATTCGTGACGATAGACACAACCGACCCAACCAATAGCGAGGACATACGCCAGGATATACTGGAGTACGTACTCACAAATGTTGAGGAGCGATTGAACAATGTTAACGGAATAAACTCTAATATTGAAGCGATGTTAACGGATATAAAGTTTAACATATCTAGCATGCCTATGACGGCAGCCGAAGGTGAAACTCCTTATAAGAACGAGTTTACACATCTTATATCTTTAATAAACGGAGTCTATGAGTTAACCTCTTATTCCACACTACCAAGCAATTTTGACGTGCTAGGCAATACTTTAGATGCACTTAGACTAGGAGATGCCGACAGAGAGTTGCCTGCAAGCATAATAAGTGCAAACGCCGGATATTATATTGTTGCAATGTTTGGAAAAACTATCACCTCATCAAATTCGTTAAGTGAAATCGTGCAACATGAAACCACTAGAAATAATATAATAGTGGAGATAAACAACAATATCGGAAAACTATCTCCTTCTAACATTGAGTATTACTACAACAAACGTGAGTTTGAAGACGAACAACTTGCCACGTTTAAAAATATCCTTAATGATTTAGTTGCTATA
>CAYJAP010000031.1:0-2103 GCA_964368425.1 uncultured Lachnospiraceae bacterium
GCTCAAAATGACTCTGCTACACTAGATATACCAAACGAATATATTTCGGCATCTTTAACTAATGCTACTTCTGAAACTTACTTTGTTATACCTGCAACTTCAGGTGTTGGTGTTGACGGTAAACGTTATGAAATCATAACAGATAGTGAGACAGATAATATTTCTCTTGAAGAGATTACAGGCACAATACCGGCAAGTTACTACATCTTAGTTAACAATGCATCTCCAAGTACTATAGAAGAAACAACAGAGATGTATATATACGTGCCATCAGAAGTGAGTAGAACGTCTGCAGAAGTGGAAGTTCGCATGAGTGTATTAGGTAGTAGAGAGTGCTTATATTTTATAGTGATAGTGGGAGAATAGCGGTTACAGTATGAGATGGGTTTTAAGTCGATATAAATATAAAAGAATAGGATTAGCGCTAGGTGGTGGTGGAGCAAGAGGTTTCGCCCATATTGGCGTATTGAAGGCGTTTGAGGAGAATAATATCAAGTTTGATTTCGTGGCAGGGACAAGTGTGGGGAGCTTGGTAGGTGCGGCCTATTGTAAGAATTTATCTATTGAAAATATGATAGAGCTTTGTAGCCTCGTTGATATAAAGAGTTTACGCACGAATAGAATTCCATTGATACCTAGTAAAATAGACGGTCTGAAAAGATTTGTGGATAGTTGTGTTGGAGAGGATACCACCTTTAAGGACCTAAAGATTCCTTTTGCATGTGTTGCTGTCGACATAATAGAGGGAAAAGAGCATACGTTGATGAGTGGAAATCTTTCACAGGCGGTAATTGCGAGTTGTGCCGTTCCTGGTATTTTTCAGCCTGTTGAGATTGATAATTACAGATTTTATGATGGCGGTCTATCCAATACAATTCCAAGCAGTGTCGCTAAAGAAAATCATTGTGATGCAGTGGTCGCTGTTGATATAAATAGTACGAGGGGCTCAGGTACAGAGAGCACTAAGTTGACAGATTTATTAGGAGCAGCGTTGGGAGTGTGTATGAAAAACTCTGCTATCAAAGGTTACTTAAACGCAGAAATAGTACTGCAACCTAACTTGAAGAGATTTAAGGCTTCTAAGAAAGATGGGTGCGGAGATATGATTGAAGAAGGCTATAATGCCGCGATGGAAAAAATGTCAGAAATAAAGGCTCTTTTCAGAAAGAGTAAGGCTCATTGGAAGCGCATGAAAAGAGAAGATAAGGTTCAGCAAAAACTTCGTCAAACGAATTATTATGAAGTGGAGAAATAACTCTACTTTCATTTTTTAGAGCAGCACACTAATGTTAAAAAATGGAGAGGAATGAAAACAAAAGATAAAAATATAAAGAAATCGCTTATAATAGCTACGATAACTTGTGTATCCCTTATCACGGTGCTTCTTTTGTCCTTAATGTTTTCATCTCAGTTAGAAATAGCTTTTGCTCTCAAACCCGATATTTCCAGTATATCGGAAGGTGCGCTGGAAGTTCATTTCGTGGACGTTGGACAAGGTGACGCCACACTCATACGTTTCCCTAATAACGACACCATGTTAATTGACGCGGGTCCCAGCACCTACGCAGACAAACTGATAAATTACATAGATAACGTTTTCTTACAGGACAACGAAAAACATCTTAACTACGTCATATTAACGCATTCTCATAATGATCACTACGGGGGAATGTTAGCAGTTCTTGATAAATACACTGTCGATGTTTTTTATCGTCCGGCAATTACCACGAAACCGCTAGAGCAGGATGGTGATGGTATCACCTATTCTACTACTAAAGGCTACGTTGATGTCATAGAGAAAGTTAACTTGCTATACGCACAGGGAAAGGTGGGGAATATCGTTGTAAGCGCTCAGGGAATAAACATATCTGCAGGAGAAGCGACAGTGAATTTCGTCGCTCCATTACTTACTAACTATATAAACGTTAATAATTTTAGTCCAGTTATGCTGCTGAATTTTCAAAATAAAAAGTTTATGTTTTCTGGAGACGCTGAAAATCTTGTTGAAAACGCTGTTGCATCTTTCGCCGATGAACACGATCTATCTCTAGATATCGACGTCCTTAAGGTGGGTCATCATGGCAGCAACACATCTACTACTCA
>CAYJAP010000031.1:2203-8427 GCA_964368425.1 uncultured Lachnospiraceae bacterium
TAGATATCGACGTCCTTAAGGTGGGTCATCATGGCAGCAACACATCTACTACTCAGTTATGGTTGGAAAAGACTACGCCCGAGCATGCAGTAATAAGTGTAGGGAAGTATAATTCGTATGGACATCCAAGTAATGATGTGCTATTAAGATTATCTACATATAGTGGGTTGAGTAGTGAAGATATATATACTACAAGCAGTCAAGGAAATATAATTTCATACGTTAATCCCGAAGAAGATATTGAGTTTTTAGTTATAACTGATGTGGATAGTTTCCTTTTCGTCGACTGGCAAGTGATAATTGTTATCTCAGTATGCGGAATTTTACTATTTTTCTATACGCCATATCTTTCTTTGTACATCTATAAACTGCGTAAAAAACGTGCAAAAAACAAGTCATTAAATATAAAAAAGAGCCCAAAGTAAGCGAATCCACTACACCTAGCATCGCGACCAAAAGTGGTCGCTTTTTTCTTGTTATGTATCTATAACGAGAGAGTTATATTATTATTACTATTTAAAAATGCAAGAGTTTTTTGAAAAAAGATTAAAATATTTGATATTTTGTATGAAATAAACAAAAACAGAAACAATATATAGTTGTTGAAGTTTTCCGTTGACACAACATATTGTGGTATGTTAAATTTAAAGCAACAAAACACAAGGGGGCAAAATCCAAAATGGTAAAGTTAGTTTTAAAAAGAGATGGCACAGAACAAGTGTATAATGAGGAGAAAATTGCTAAAGCGATTTTTAAAGCTGTACAGGCATGCGGAGGAAATGATTATGATCGTTGTATCTTCCTAGCTAAACAAGTTACGGAGATGATGAATCAACAATATAAGAATAAAATTCCGAACGTAGAAGATATTCAGAACATAGTTGAAAAGGTTCTTATCGAAAATAGACATGCGCAGGTAAGTAAGGCTTATATATTGTATAGAGAAAAAAGAAGTGTTGCAAGACAGAAGAACGCACTGATAGGGGCAACTATCGATATGTTTGATTCGTACTTACAAAATGATACATGGGAAGTTAAAAACAATGCTAATATGCAGCGTTCAGTGGCAGGACTTAATAACTTCGTACGAGAAGAGTTTACAAAAAGCTATTGGTTAAATGAAGTTTATTCATCAGAAATAAGAGAAGCTCACATTAACGGGGATTTCCATATCCACGACCTAGGATTTTTCGGCGCTTATTGTGCGGGCTGGGACCTGAAACAACTACTTATGGACGGTTTCCAGGGACCTCCAGGAAAACCAGCTAGTAAGGCTCCTAGACATCTGAGAAGCCTACTAGGACTTATCGTTAATAGTACTTTTACTACTCAGGGAGAAACGGCGGGAGCACAGGCTTGGAGTAGTTTCGATACCTATTGTGCACCATTTATTAGACATGATAAGTTGGATTATAAAGAAGTTAAGCAATCTCTACAGTCGTTCGTTTTCAACATGAACGTTGCAACAAGAGTAGGATTCCAAGCTCCGTTCAGCAACATCACACTTGATATTAAAGTTCCTAAGACTTTGAAAGATACTCCTATCATTATAGGTGGAGAGTACCAGGACACCACTTACGGAGAGTATCAAGCCGAGATGGATATATTCAACAGGGCGTTCTGTGAAGTTATGTCGGAAGGAGATGCTCTAGGTAGAGTGTTTACTTTCCCAATCCCAACAATTAATATTACAAAAGACTTTGAATGGGATAGTGAAGTTGTTGATAGTATTATGGAGATGACCTGTAAATATGGAATTCCGTACTTTGCTAACTACATCAACTCTGACTTATCTCCCGAAGATGCTGTATCAATGTGTTGCAGACTACGTCTTGACGTTAGAGAACTAAAGAAAAGAGGTGGTGGATTGTTCGGAAGTAATCCATTGACAGGTTCGATAGGTGTTGTTACTTTAAACATGCCTAGAATAGGATATTTGTCTGACACAAAAGAAGAGTTTATGGAGAGAGTAGATAAACTGTGTGATATAGCTAAATCAAGTCTTGAGATAAAGAGAAAAATTGTTGAAAAGCAGACGGATGGCGGATTATATCCATACTCAGCGTTCTATCTAAGAGATATAAAAGCTAGAACTGGTAGTTACTGGACTAACCACTTCAACACGATAGGTTTGGTTGGAATGAACGAAGCACTACTAAACTTTATGGGTAAAGATATTGCTAGTCCAGAAGGTAACGCATTTGCTATCGAAGTTATGAACCACATGAGAGCGAAGATGCAAGATTACCAAGAGGAAACAGGAAACATCTATAACCTTGAAGCGACTCCTGCAGAGAGTACAGGTACTCGTTTCGCTAAACTTGATAAAAAGAGATATCCAAACATCATTGTTGCTGGAAAAGATAGTATTATATACACAAACTCCACCCAGCTGCCAGTAGAATATTCACAAGACATCTTCAAAGTAATAAATCAACAGGATGAATTACAATCCCTATATACTGGGGGAACGGTGTTACACTTGTACTTAGGCGAAAAAATAGAGGATAAAGAAGTTGCAAAAGCACTAATCAAAAAGATTTTTGAGACCTCTAAAATGCCGTACGTTTCACTAACTCCAACCTTTAGCATCTGTCCAACACATGGATACATTAAAGGTGAACATTTCGAATGTCCTGAATGTAAAGCTAAAACCGAAGTGTGGAGTAGGGTTGTAGGATACTTGAGACAAATTGATGACTTCAATGATAGTAAAAAAGAAGAATATCTAAGAAGAACAAAGTTTGTAATAGATCCTAAACAAACTCAGGCTTGTTGCGAATAATTAATGTGGAGTGTGTAAGTTTTCTTATACACTCTATATTTACATAAACAAATTATAAAAGTTGGTTTATATGGAGATTGCCGGATTTATTGTTAACTCATTTGTGGATTACCCTGCGCACATTGCATGCGTAGTTTTTACCCCTGGCTGTAATATGAACTGTTGGTACTGTCATAACCGTAGCATCATCAATGAAACAAAGGGTGGTTATGATGAGGATAAAATACTAAAAATAATAGCCGACAGAAAAGGGTTTTTAGATGGCGTGGTAATAAGCGGGGGAGAACCAACTCTACAGCCTGATCTAGAAAATTTCATAACTAAAATAAAGAAAATTGGACTTAAGGTAAAGCTAGATACTAACGGCACTAATCCAGAAGTGTTAGCAACTCTCGTGAACAAGAATCTGGTCGATTATATCGCCATGGATATCAAGGCACCGTTTGAGAAGTATAATAAGATTACGATTATTCCGAATATAGAAGCAGTGAAAGAATCTGTAAAATTCATTATGGGGTGCGGGGTTGATTATGAGTTTCGTACTACCTTTGCTCCTAACCTCCAAGTGGACGATATTGTGTCAATATGTAAAAGTATAGAGGGTGCAAAACAATACTCTTTACAGGGATATGAAGTGCCCGACTATCTTGATAAAAATAAAGTCCCTCCACACAGCAGGAGTGCATTCAAAGAGGCGGAAGATAATTCGACAAAATATGTCAAGAACTTTGTTATAAAAAACCTATAATTGCCTCTGGTGAGGGAAACTTTTGCTCTACTAAATAAAAACCTATTGTGAAAACGAAGGAATTAAAGTATAATAAAAGTGGAGCTAATTATGAAAACAAATTTATGTATTGTGAGTTTGTCCTCTTTATTAACTAAAACAATAGCTAAATGTTTATCCGAAAGGTTAGGCATGTTTTATGTTGATGTTAATGAAATGTTGCAGTTTGAATTAGTAGATATCGTTGACGCACAGCAACGTACTAGTGTAGAATATATAGAGAAAGTTAAGACAAAACAAGTAAAAAATCTAGCCAGTTTTGAGAATACTTTGATCAGCATTGATGTTTCAACATTCTTGCAAAAAGATAATGCTAAAAACATAGATAAGGGCGCGTACATTATATTCTTAAACGTCCCTCAAACTTCGCTGAAAAAGCTGCTTAAAAAAGAAGGAAAAGACCAATCTGACGAGTATGTGCAGATGTTAGTGTATAACGAGCGTACTCAGTTCTGTCAAAATATATGTGATTTTGAGATTGAAGTATCTAGCTTGAACAAAAAGAATATTGTTTCACAAATTGTTAAAGATTTATCTACATACAAGTATACTTAAGGAGAATAAAATGAAAATTCAAGAAAAAGTAATAAATAATTTACGAGTGCTAAGTTGTGAAACAATCAGCAACGCAGGTAGTGGACATAGCGGAATTGCCCTGTCTGCCGCTCCAATATTGTATTCTCTGTATGCTAATCATATCCAAGTAAATCCACAAAATCCACATTCTTTGTTCAGAGACAGATTTGTTCTTTCTGCTGGGCATGGAAGTGCGTTATTATACTCCACATTACATATGTTTGGGTATAACATCTCCACGCAAGATTTGAAACAGTTCAGAGTATTAGGTAGTAAAACTCCTGGACATCCAGAGATTAAAACTCCCGGTGTAGATTGTTCTACAGGGCCTCTTGGACAGGGTGTAGCCAGTGCTATAGGACTTGCCATTGCCGAACGTCACATGGCCAGTATCTTTAACAAAAAAGATATTGCCCTGATAGATAACTATACTTACGCTTTAGTAGGTGACGGCTGTTTAATGGAAGGTGTAGCAAACGAAGCTTTGAGTCTTGCTGGAACGCTCAAATTGAACAAATTAATCGTGTTATACGACTGTAACAAGGTTTCTTTAGATAGTGCGGTGGATATTACTTTTGCTCAGGATACTAAGAAAGTCTTTGAGGGATATGGCTTTAATGTTATAGAAGTGGTGGATGGTAATGATGCTAAACAAATTTCTGTTGCAATCACTGCTGCTAAACGCGCTAATAAACCTAGTTTAATCATCGTGAACACTCGTATCGGTTTTGGTTCGATGAACGAGGGTAGCCATAAATCTCATGGAGACGTGTTAGATGCAGATGCTATACAAGAGTTGAAAAATAAATTTTATATGACATCCAACGCTTTTAGTTTGCTGCCGGAAGTTAAAGACAGCCTAAGAATAAATAAAAACCGGTGGGTAAATATTCAACAACAATGGGATAAAAAGATTAAAAACTACGAAAAGTTGTATAACAGCGATTATAAAAAGTTACAGAGGATGCTATCGGATGATTTTTCTGCACTATCGGATGTATTTAGAGATTTCAAGCATACAAAAAATATCAGCATGAGAGATGCTGGTAAGTTAATATTAAATAAGATAAATGAGTTTTATCCTAACATTATAGGAGGAAGCGCAGACCTAAGTTCTAGCACTAAAACTTATTTAGATGACGAAAAGAATTTTAATCTAACTCCTTCAGGCAAAAATATATTTTACGGGGTTAGAGAGTTTGCTATGGGAGCAATCGCAAACGGTATAAGTTTGTACGGCGGCCTGCGAACTTTTGCTAGCACTTTCTCAGTATTTAGTGACTACCTAAAAAATGCAATCAGAATGAGTTCTCTGATGAACATTCCAACTCTATATGTCTTTACACATACTGGATTTGAAAGTGGTGGAGATGGACCTACTCATCAGGCGTATGAACATATAGCCGGGTTGAGAGCAATGCCAAATTTACATGTGTTCAAGCCTTGTAACTTTGAAGAGGCGAAGGCGGGATACTATCATGCGTTCAATAGCAAAAATCCAACTGCCTTAATTTTGAGTAGAGGTACTGTTGGTTATATAGCAAGTAGCATGGCAGATGCACTGAAGGGCGGATACATTCTTTCTGCGGAAGATAAGAAGAAAAAGCTAGATGGAATTTTCCTTTCTAGCGGTAGTGAATGTGAGATTATATTACAGGCGAAAGAGTTGCTAAAAAACAATTATAACATAAGAGTTGTGTCGCTTCCTTGTACTGAATTATTTGACGCGCAACCTAAAAAATATATTGAGAAAGTTATTCCTTCAGCTTGCAAAAATGTTATGTCAGTCGAGATGGGCAGTACTATGCAATGGTATAAATATGTGCCTAAAGAAGGACTTATACATGGGATTGATGTACACGGCGAAAGTGGTACGGTAGAGAGTTTGAAAGAACACTTTGGATTCACTCCTGATAAGATTGCACAACAGATGATAAGGCTAATAAAGAAAAATAAAAAGTAAAAAACAATATGGAAAGAAAGAGCAAATCAACGTTGTATTATAACTAATTTCTGCAATAAAAAATCAGGCGGATAGCCTGATTGAGAATTAGTACTAGTACAAAGTTAAGACGA
>CAYJAP010000032.1:0-7174 GCA_964368425.1 uncultured Lachnospiraceae bacterium
ATCGTGGTTGGGCCAGAATTAAAGATATATCAATGTGGTTTACCAAAAGAAATGGCTCTTGAGTTATTCAAGCCTTTCATTATGAGAAAATTACAAGAAAGAAATTTATCATTAAGTTTCAAAAGTAGTAAAAAATTCATAGAAAAACAACGTCCAGAAGTTTGGGATATTCTTGAAGAGGTTATTAAAGATCACCCAGTTCTATTGAACCGTGCTCCATCTCTACACAGACTGTCTTTCCAAGCTTTTGAACCTGTACTTGTTGAGGGTAAAGCTATTAAGTTACACCCACTCGTATGTGCTGGGTTTAACGCCGACTTCGACGGCGACCAGATGAGTGTGCACGTACCTCTATCAGTTGAGGCTCAGGCAGAAGCTCGTATACTTATGTTGGCAAGTAACAACGTATTAAAGCCATCAGACGGTAAACCGGTTATGTCCCCAAGTCAGGACGTTGTTCTCGGTTGCTACTACTTAACTCTGGACAAAGAAGGAGCTAAGGGTGAAGGCAAAGTCTTTGTTGATGAAGATGAGGCAATCTTAGCATTCAAAAATGGTGCAGTAGAACTCCAAGCTAAAATCCAAATCAGAAGAGAAGCGATGTTTGAAGGACAAACTGTTTCTAAGAGAATAGAAACCACTGTTGGAAGAATAATCTTCAACCGTGAAATCCCTCAAAATATGGGATTTGTAGACAGAACGAAAAAAGAAAGCGTCTGTGACTACGAAAGCAATGGTTTAGTTGGACAAGGTGAATTGAAAAACATAGTTGAGAAATGTTTCAATAATCTAGGAACAACTACTACAGTTGTGATGTTAGACAACATTAAGGCTTTAGGATATAAATATTCTACTTTGGGAGCGATAACGATCAACGTATTTGATATGAAAATACCAGCAGAGAGAGCTGAAATAATCGCAGAAGTAAATGAAAAGATAGCTGAAAACGATAAATTCTATAAACGTGGATATATTACCGAAGACGAAAAGCTCGATAGAAACATCGCTTTATGGAAAAATGCTACTGAGAGAGCTAAAAACGCCGCAATCAATAACCTAGGTAAGTTTAACCCAGTGAAGATGATGGCTTCATCTGGTGCTAGAGGAAACCCTAACCAGATTATGCAGCTATGTGCTATTCGTGGTATCATGAGTATCTCATCTGGTAAGAAAGTGGATATTCCGGTATTGACCAACTTCCGTTTAGGATTAAAACCATTAGACTACTTCTTATCTTCTCGTGGTGGGCGTAAAGCTTCTACCGATAAAGTTATTAGAACTGCTGACTCCGGTTACTTGACACGTAGATTAGTTGACGTTTCAAGCGACGTAGTTGTAGTGGAAGAAGATTGTTTCAAAACTAACGGAGAGAAAGTAAAAGGTATTAAAGTTACCGCTATTACGAAAGATGGAACTCCAGCGTGTACGCTGCAGGATAGAATTTTTGGTAGATATGCTGTAGATAATATAATCGATCCAAAAACCAAGAAAGTAATTGTTCCAGCAGATACTCTTATCAATTTAAAAGATGCGAAAGCTGTTAGTGATGCAGGAATTACAAGCGTAAACATTAGAACATTACTGACATGTCGTAGCAAAAATGGTGTTTGTGCTAAATGTTACGGTAAAAACATGGTAAACAACAACAGAGTGCCAGTAGGAGAAGCTGTTGGTGTCATAGCGGCACAGGCTATCGGTGAGCCGGGAACTCAGTTGACTATGAGAACTTTCCACACTGGTGGAGTTGCGAGTGCTGCCGATATCACACAAGGTCTTCCACGTATTGCTGAGTTGTTCGAGGCTCGTCGTCCAAAGGGCGCTGCAACCGTATCTGAAGTTGCTGGTAAGGTTCAGATTAAGGAAGTTCAGTCTGCTGGTCGTGAGGGTGGTAAATACTACGAGATATTCGTTAAAAATCCTGATGGTGACGGTCACTACATTATTCCTTTCGGAGTTCCTCTATTGGTTAAATCAGGGGACTTAGTTGAAGCGGGTACTGTATTGACAGAAGGTTCTATCTATCCAAATGATTTCTTACGCACAAGAGGTATTCGAGATGTACAAGATTACTTGCTATCTGAAGTTCTTGCAACTTACCACAATCAAGGCGTTCGCTTGAACCCAAAACATATCGAGATAATAGTTCGACAGATGTTGAAAAATGTTAAGATAGAGGAAAGTGGAGATACCGAGTTATTGGTTGGTGATATAGTAAGCGTATACAAATACGAAGAAGAAAATGAAAAGATTATTCTTCAGGGTGGAGTGCCTGCAACTGCTAAGAGACTTGTTCAGGGTATTACCAAGGCTAGTCTAAACTGTGAGAGTTTCCTATCTGCAGCTTCCTTCCAAGAGACTTCTCGTGTGTTAACAGGAGCAGCGTTGAAAGGAAAAGTAGATAATCTACTTGGATTAAAAGAAAACTTGATGATGGGAAAACAAATTCCTGCAGGAACAGGTTTCAATCTTTTCAAAAACAATACTCAATTTGAGAACAGTGTTTCTCAAGATGAAGAAGTTAAGTTAGATGATTCTGTAGCTAAGTTCTTTGATGACGCATCTACTAATTAGATATAAAAATGTTGGTATATACCAACATTTTTATATTTATCTTCCAGTTTCTTATATTATTACAAAAACTTGACAGTTTTTCAATTTTGGGTATTTACAAAGGACGTTTTGTGTAGTATAATGTCTGTAGTATTAAAAGGGGAGTGCAGTATGGCAAAAGACGTAACATTAAATGGAATGAGTGTTTCCACAATAAAGGAACAAATTGATAATTTAAAAACCACATATTATACATTACTTGACGATATCCGTTCAGGAAAAGTAAGTAGAGCAGAGGCAAGTGATACTTTAAAAGACCTTTTAGCTCAAAGAAAAGAACTCGCGGATGTAGTGCTTAACACTAAAGAGTCTTTAGAAAAAGATGTTAATTCGCTGAACAAAGATTTAGGAGAATTAACTACCTATGCTAAATCTATGTCAAAAGAAGTAGCTAGACGTAATAGAGAGAGAAAATCTTCTGAGGAACAAAAGGCACAAGAAATAGATGAGATGATATCAATGTTAGCTATCGCAAGTCTATCTAAATACACTTTCTGTGAGTGCGGAGACTACGATGGTAGACCTTCAATGTTCTGTTCTAGTGCTAATAAATCACTAGTAGGATTTGACCTATTCCCACAGGGAGACGCTCAGAAAGAGTATATTAAAGGTAGATTCGTGGCAAATATCGGAAAACCAGAATCAAGCATGGAAGCAACTACAGTGGCTCAACTTAGTAAAGAAACAGAAACAGTTTCTTTCAAAAATATGCTAACCGAAATATTTAATCGTACAATACAACAAATGGCAAATCCAAAAATTAAGACAGTTGAAAAGCAGCAAATTATATCTAAGCTAAACGGAATAACAGATTTCATTATGGGAACAGAAGATAGTCCGTCAATGCTAGAAAGACTAGAAAGGGCGAGTATAACTCTTGATACTGAACAAGTAGAAGCTTATGCAGGCAGCATTTTCAGAATCAGAGAGCATATGGATGCAGTTTCAGTTGGTGAAAGACCAAGATTCTCAAAATTAGCAAAAAGATAATTATTATAAAAAATCCCTAAGGGATTTTTTTTATTACTGGTTGTAGAGATAAAAAACATAATTTAATTATAAAATTTATAAGACATTCGTATAGATGAAAATTAATTAATGTGGCATATAATATTTTACAAAGAAAAATAAATGTGTTATCATGATAGTAGCCTAAGGCTATAATAATTGCTTTTTGGTGTATCCTTATATCTACTATTGCATTGATAACAATAATAATTTGACGGAGCTTCTATGAAGAATTACATTTATCCAGCTGTTATAAAATATAGTGAAGAAGAAAATATTTTTACTATGTTTTTTCCTGACTTAGATTTAGTCACTGACGGCGACAATGTAGAGGATGTATACTCTCGTGGGAAGAAATATCTCAACAGATATCTAGAAATTGTTTTGCAAGAAAAATATAATTTAGAAGAGCCATCTTTATTTAACAGTATTGCTAAAGAATATCCTAAGGATTTAGTTGTGTTGATTGAGTGTATCATTAATGATAAAAACAAAGCTGTGGAACAGTAATTATAAAACATTTGTTCTAAAAAGCGCCTTATATCGGTGCTTTTTATTTTTTCGTCTGTAGAGATTTGACAAAATTTGTATAAATTGGTAACATCGTGGGTGATTATGAGTTTTTATATTAAAGAGAGTTCCACGTATGAAAAAGTATGTATATGTCCTTTTTGTGTTGTGCATTGGTTTACTACTCGCTTGTTCTAATCCTGAATCATCAGCAAATATTATTCAGGAAAGAGTGCCTGCAGCACAATCTATTTCTATCAAGGAAGATATTAAAAATCGCACCTTTTATGTGGGCGACACTTTTAATCTATACAAAGATTTTTATACTATAACTCCAGCATCAGCTACTATCACGCCCGAAGTTAAAATACTAGGGGATGAAGAAACAGTGTCCTTTAATAAGAGTACTGGCGAATTTAAATGTTTAAAAGCAGGCAAGGTTCATGTAACTTTGACTGTCGATACTGGCGTTATGTCAAGCATGTCTGTTAGTACATCAATTGATGTTAAGAAGAAAGAAAATACTCCGGCACCACAAAATCCTGATCCACAAAATCCGGCACCACAGGACCCTGATCCACAAGACCCTGCACCACAAGACCCTGCACCTCACACGCCAGAAGAAGAGTTTGTTGGACAAGCAAAGTTGGTTTATGACGAAAAAGAAATTATTGCGGATAGCAGTGGAAAATATCTGTTGAACTTGGTTAAAGAGGGTTTCGACGAGATCGAAGGTTTTGTGCTGTCTGCGTTATTGAAAGTCGAAACTGCAGTAAAAGGTACTGAAGATTATCAGAACGATCTTTCTTACACCATTAATTTGAGTGCTGAAGAGGTACTATCTTTTGATTATACTACACAAACAATTATGCCGGTTGCAGCGGGCTAGTGTTGCCTTACTGTGGAAAGCAACGACGAGAAATGGGAAGATATTTCCTTTAACATTATAGTAAAAATTTGTGAGATAGAAAACATAAAGAACGGTAGTATTGATTTCCCTGATACTATAACTCTGTACACCGGAATTAGCGAATATTCTTTCGCACCTGCATTCTATCCTGAATATGCAATATGTGGAGAGGTTGTCACAGAATACGACGACGAGTATCTTACTATTATCGACGGTGTGTTGTATCCTAAAAAGTTAACAGAGAAAACAACTATTAAATTGTCTTCAGGTAGCTGCTCCAAAGAAATAAACGTACAAATCTTAGATGGCGTAGATACTATAAATATAACGTCTTTTACAGTTAAAAGTGGCGAAATTATTGAGATTACAGATTTCAGCAACCTAACTTTATTCACAGGTTCTGATGTAAACCTTGTAATTAAAGTTGCTACAAAAGAGGGAGACAAAACTGTTTCTTTCAGAATAGAGAGTGACTTGCAATTAACAGAAGTATACTCTTCCGAAGTAACATTTAGATTGAGTGAAGCTGGAAAAAAGACATTGAAGATAATTCCTGAATGTGACTCTTCCAAATATTTGCAGTTAGATATTACAGTGGTAGATTTCGTACCATTAGACGGTGTTTCGTTTGTGGATAAAACCAATAGACTGATAAATCTAGCTTACAACGAGCTATCTTTTGACCTGTTGAGCGTTGATGTGTCTCCCGCAAACTATACGGCAAGTCATTATGAAATATATTATCTTGCAAAGGATGCAAGCGGTAAAGATGCTTTTGGGTACATTACTTTCGCAGACGGCAAGGTTAATTTAGCCGATGATATTCCTGTGGGTGTTTATACTATATACGTGGAAAGTAGTAATGGCAAACAAGACAGTTTTGAGTTAACAGTAATTGATAAAAAGTTTTTAAATGATTATTCGTTTACGTACTTAACAGATAATGATGGAAACACTAACTATGTTGAGCTTTCCGACGAGGGTAATTTGTTCGCAACCGCTATATCTGAAGACATAAACACCGTGGAAATAATATCGTCCAGCGATATTATCTCTGTCGACTCAGATGGGAATATATCTTTTTATGGCGTGGGAGAAGGTACAGCCACTATAAAAATTGAAACCAGCTACAATAACTTCTCTGAATATACCTTTAACTTTGTAGTAATTAACCCTATTAACACTGACGATATCCATTGGGATATATTTGACACAGAAGATACAGCTCCTGAAGAAATATTCTGGGGAGAAGAATACTTGTATATCCTGAAAGTTACATTCAGCGACAAGTCTTTCGAGCTAGAGAATTTATCAATTACTGGTGATTTTATGGTAACGAAAGAACCAGCGGTTGTCGACAATTACGTTACTCTTACCATATATTTTGAAGAAGAAGGATCTCATGTTATTACCATAAGCTACACAAATGTCACACAAACGGGAGTAGTTTCTACAGCTGATAGTGTAAATGTTGTAACCCCAGTTGCTCCTGAGCCAGAGATATCAACTGATGCTTCAGGGATAACGATCGCTGCAAACGGTGAAGATTATACAATGACGAGTGACATCGCTCTTCCTGCAGATTTTACTACTATAGGAGAATTTAAAGGAACGCTGAATGGTAATGGGTATACCATTTTCAACTTACATACTACTTTTACATCCAACTTAACGGGTAATATTAATAACGTAACTTTTTGCGCCGGATATAGTAGGGTAGAGGGTGAACTAGTTGCAGATGAAACCCCTGTAGATTGGGCAGAGAATAAAAACATCGCTATATTATGCTTTACAAACAGTGGCAGTATCAACGGAGTTTCGCTATATACAAACGCGGAGGTTGCATCATCGATTTCGAAATTCGGCGTGCTTGTTTACTCTAATCAAGGAAGTATTATGAGCACTCACGTTTATGGTTCTATCAATGTACTAGGAGGTTACATTAGCGGCTTTGTGCATGAACAAAAAAATAATGCTAATTATACTATAGGGGGAGCTGGAGATGCTGGCTGTTCCGTAACTCTACATATAACCGTCCCATCGACATACTCTGGACGAGTGGGCGGGTTTATATATTCTATCGCTAGTGGCAACGTAGAAAACTGTCAAGCAAACATCACTTTTAGCGGTGGAGGT
>CAYJAP010000032.1:7274-8427 GCA_964368425.1 uncultured Lachnospiraceae bacterium
AAAAATTAACCGCATAAACATCATTAAATCCATTAAAATGTTTGATTTAAGAATATCTTTTGTGTATAATATATTTAATTATGGGGGTGTATTATGGCTGTAAGTAAAAATGGGTTAGACTTAATAGGTCTATCTGCAACGAAATTAGCCGGCAAAAAACTTCAAGGGTTTGTTGCTTCGCTGATATATGTTGCTCCTCTAATCGCTTTATGCTTTATTCCTTATGCTGGCTGGGCACTGAGTGTTGCCTTGTTTGGTTATCTAACAGCAGGATATATAAATTACATGCAATTATTAATGGCAGGAGAAAAACCTTCTTACCTTTTGATATTCAAAGGAAAGGGTGACATTATTGCATCAATATTGTTAGGAATAATACTTGTTGCAGGGTTTGCACTTGGTTCAGTACTACTGATTGTTCCAGGGATGATATTCGCAGCATATTTCTCAATGAGCTTCTTCTTCCTAAACGAAGATAGAATCTCTAACGTTATGGATTCTTTGTCTACCTGTGCAAGACGTATGTCAGGAAGCAAAACATCTATGGCTTCTTATAAACTGATATTCTATCTATATTACCTGATCATTGGATTATTCTTTGGAGCGCTAGCTTTCATAGTGTACCAGTTAGTAACAAGTATAGCTCTTGCAGTTGTACTGTATAGTTTAATTATTTTAGTGTTTATAGCAGTAGTTGCAGGATGTACAATGTTCTTCTATGCAGCCAACGTTATATTCTATGAGGAAATTAAAGAGTATGTAGCAACTCATCCAAGAGCAGCGAAGAAAAAGACAGTTGTTGCTAAAAAGGAAGAAAGTAAAACTGTAGAGGCTGCTCCAGCAAAAACGACAGCACCAAAATCAGCAGCTAAGCCGGCAACGACAGCAAAGAAACCATCGACATCAGCGAAGAAACCAGCTACTGCAGCTAAACCAGCTGTGAAAAAGCCAGCGACAAAAACAACAAAAAAATAACAAGCGATATATAAAACAGGGAATTCCAGCCTTTTACTATCATTAAGTTCTGAAATAAAAACTCAGGCTGACGAGGTTAATAAATAATCGGTGATAGTGCAAGTAAGCCCTGTTTTTTTGTTTCTTTATTTGTAAATATCTTATATTTCTGTATAATTTGCTAATTTCTGACAAAAAA
>CAYJAP010000033.1:0-8242 GCA_964368425.1 uncultured Lachnospiraceae bacterium
ATAATTTTATGTAATAGAATAAAAAATGTTACTGGTTTAGTATATAAAAATAATTTTATAAAATACTAAAATAAAAAAGGAGAGAGAAATGATAACGCTTATTAGTTTTTTAGTTGTACTAACCGGTTGCATGAATTGGTTGTGTATAGGAATATTGCAGTATGATTTTATAGCAGGAATGTTTGGGTCGCAAGCAAACGTATTCAGTAGAATAGTTTATGGTATTTTCGGACTAGCGGCCCTCGTAATGGTATATGCAGCAATAAAAAATAAAGGGGAAATTATGGCAACTGGCAGACGAGCAAGTGATATGGAGTTAGGGTTTAAGCGAAAGAAAAAAGAAAGCCCGACTATGTCTGGAGATAACACACACAGCGAAGCAATGACACATAATGACACAAACACCGCACATCATGACAATAACACCATACAACATAGCAATTCTACGCAAAATCAGCAATCAGAGAAAACTGTGCAGAGTAATCATTCAGAAAATAATAACGAACAGTAACAAAAAAACACTATTTAGGAATAGTGTTTTTTATTTATAAATCATTGTTGTATTATTAACATAAAATTAAAGTTATCTTGTGTTATTAATCCAATCTATGCAACGCTCTTAACTGGTTGTATAACTCCATGTTAAATGTTGCAGGAGTATTTACAGCAACATCAATTGGAACACTTATAATACTGTTATTAGCTATGCCTACCGCCAATCCGCTCTGACCTTCTCGTAGTAGCTCAAGAGCAGTTACTCCAAACTGTGTAGCTAGCAGCCTATCTGTAACAGAAGGTTTTCCTCCTCTCTGGATATATCCTAGTATTGCACTTCGAGTTTGTATTTTTAGTTTCTTTTGAATAAGCTCTTCCACATCTTTTACTGAGAAAGACACTCCTTCACTTATCACGATAACGGGGCTCTCCACTCCTTTATCTACACAACGTTTTACATCGTCAACTAGCTCCTTCAACGTTATCCCCGTCTCCAGTACTCCTAGTGCATGAGCAGAAACAGCTACGGCCACCTGTAGAGCGAGCTGTCCACAACGTCTCCCCATTGCCTCCACAACAAATCCTCGGTCATTTGCCTCCATAGTTTGTCTCATATTATCTACTGCAGCAACTGCATTGTTTACAGCCGTATCAAATCCTAGCGTCCTTTCTGTATAAAACAAGTCGTTATCTATCGTTCCCGGTAGGACAATTATTTTGATTCCACGCTTAACTAATTCTAAAGAACCCCTATAAGAACCATCTCCACCTATTAAAATAACACCGTCGATTTTATTGTCTATTAAAGTTTTTACGCTCTTTTCAATACCCGCTTTAGTGTAAAACCCTTTACTCCTCGAAACTTTTAGATAGCAGCCACCCTGGTCAGCGATATTGTTGACAACAGCGTTTGTCAGCTCCTCTATGTCATTGTCTATCAACCCTTGAAAACCGTAGCGCACACCTACAACCTTTATGTCGTAGAAATCACACATATTAACGATGGTTTTAATGGCAGTGTTCATTCCTTGACAGTCTCCACCACTGCATACAATAGCTATCTTTTTCATATTCTTCTCCTACTACATTAACTTTATATCTTCGTCCGATAAGAATGCATATAATTCGTTAATTAAGAAACTACTTGGCTTTATTGTAGTATTTAATTTATATATCTTACTACTTTCAGCACATTTAATTACAACCTCTGTATCACCGGGATAAGTTTTTAATATTTTATCTATATTAGCAGATAAAGACTTGTTTTGTAAATTATATCTGAGATATAACCTCTTTTCTCGCGTAGTTTGTTCTACCCCTTTATTCTCCCAAGACTCAATAGTATCTACTAATACCGAAGGACGCTCGCCACCTCGGATGCTTACTTTCCCTTTTACAGTGTATAAAGAGTCCTCTTTTAGTATATTTTTATACTGAGTATAGATCTGTGGAAAGAACATTAAGTCTATCGTTCCGAACAAATCTTCTACCTTCCCAACCGCCATCTCTTTGTTGGTTCGTCTAGATATAACCTTTTTACACTCAACTAGCAACCCTCCGCAAATAACTTCTGTACCATCTTTAATATCGGTTACTTCCTCTACTTGATTCTCATCATTATAAGAAGAATCTCTGTTTTCCTCTTCTGTAGATGGCTCGCCTAACATGTCAGATGTGAGAGTAAATTCTTTGAATTTATCTATATAATTGCTAAGTGGATGCCCAGATATATATACCCCAACAATCTCTTTCTCCAGCTTCAGTTTTGTTTGTTCATCATACTCTGGCACGTTCGGATAAGCAATCTCATTGATATTGTCGTTTTTTAACACCGTATCAAATAAGGTCATCTGTCCACTTTCACGAGTTTTGCGATCAGCTATTGAACGCTCAACTATCTGTGAGTATACCTCCATCATTTGACGTCGTTTTTTACCAAGCTTATCGAAAGCACCACTCAAGATAAGGCTTTCTATACACCTTTTATTAATCATTGAACCATCTAACCGATTTATAAAATCAGTCAAATCTTTGTAATCGCCATGATCTTCTCTTTCCTGCACAATGCCATCAATTACACTTACTCCTACATTCTTAAGTGCCGCTAACCCAAACCGAATCTGTTTATCGCCAGCAACTGTAAAGTAAGTAAAACTTTTATTTATATCAGGGGGAAGAACCTCTATTTTTTCTTGTTTTGCATAAGTAACGTAATTCTTTATTTCTTCAGCGTTTGTGATTCTATTATTCAGAACCGCCGTTAAAAACTCTGTTTCATAGTAGGTTTTAAGCCACGCAGTTTGATAGGTGATCATTGAATAAGCCGCAGCGTGAGATTTGTTAAATGCGTAAGATGCAAATGTCTCCATCTCAGACCATATCTGTATAGCAACATCTTCAGGTATACCCTTTTTTATAGCACCGTCGATAGCAGGCTTACCGTTTTCAGAAGGCTTTCCGTATAAGAAAACTGTCTTTTCCTTAGCCATATCTTCGTGTTTTTTCTTGCTCATTATACGTCGCACCATGTCTGCTTGTCCAAGAGTATATCCCGCCATATCCTGAACAATTCTCATAACCTGTTCTTGGTACACTATACAACCGTAGGTAACATTAAGAATATCTTTAAGGATAGGGTGAGCATATGTGACATCTTTAGGATTGTGTTTATTGTGCACGTACCTCGGAATAGAATCCATAGGTCCAGGACGATACAACGACACCCCCGCGATAATATCTTCGATACCGGTAGGTTTCAACTCTCGCATAAACTTCTGGAAACCTGAGGACTCAATCTGGAATATTGCTTTCGTATTTCCGGTAGCAATGAGTTTATAAACCTCAGGGTCGTCGTAGTTAGAATCTTCAAAGTCTATCTTCTTTCCTGTTCTTTGTTCAATATATTGTAACGTTTTTTGTATATCATTTAAGTTTCTCAAGCCTAAAAAGTCAAACTTCAGGTGTCCCAATTCTTCCATTGTTACACCCTCAAACTGTGTTGTAACGTCCTCTCCATTCCTAGATAGCGGCACACTATTGTGTAAAACATCCGCACCAATAATTACACCACAAGCATGTGTCCCCGTCTGACGCGGGCTATCCTCGAGCTTAGAAGCTATATCTACTACCTTGCGAATCTCATCATTTTCCTGATACATCTGAACTAATTCAGGTATAGATTCGTCTGGCGCACCTTCTTTTTTGCTCAAACCAAAAACTTTTCCAATGACATTCGGTCTTTTAATACCGTTTGGAATAGCCTTGGTTGCCTTGTCTATCATGGAATAAGGCACGCGAAGTACCCGTGCAACGTCTTTCAAGGCATTTTTAGCTGCCATAGTTCCAAAAGTAATAATCTTTATAACTCTGTCTTCACCATATTTTTCTTTTACGTACTCGATAATTTCATCTCGTCTATCGTCAGCAAAGTCAATATCAAAATCTGGCGCCGACACTCTTTCACTATGTAGGAACCGCTCAAAGAGAAGATTGTATTTCAGTGGATCAATGTCGGTTATACCAAGCGCGTACGCAACTAGACTACCCGCACCACTACCACGACCAGGCCCGACAGATATCCCCTTCTTACGAGCAGCATCTATGTAATCCCAAACGGTCAGAAAGTACTCGACGAAGCCCTGTTTATGAATTACTCCCAACTCAATTTCAATTCTGTCTAACTTATCTTGAGTGATCTCACCATATCTTCTTTGTAAGCCATCATTAATAAGTTTCTTTATGTATGATAGAGCATCATACCCTTCAGGAACATCAAACTTAGGGAAAAGATAATGTCCAAACTCATAGTTAAAATTACATTTATCTGCGATTTCATTTGTTCTTTCTAACGCGTCTAAGTCATTTGGGAAAGCTTCTGCCATCTCATCATATGTCTTCAGATAAAACTCATCGTTCGGGAATTTTAATCTATCAGGATCATCTACTGTCTTAGCCATCTGCACACACATCAAAATATCTTGCATCTCAGCGTCTTGTTTGTAAATATAATGCACGTCATTGGTTGCTACAGTCGCAACACCAAACTTAACAGCAAGCTCTTTTAATCCCTTGTTTACAACAATTTGCTCTTCTAACTGGTGATTTTGCAGCTCTATATAAAAGTCATCGCCAAACTTTTCTTTAAACCATTCTGTAAGTTTTTCCGCCTCGTCACGTCGCCCGTCTAGTAACAGCGATGGGATGTCCCCCGCTAAACACGCACTCAAACAAACAACTCCCTCTGTATGTTCAGCAAGAGTTTTGTAGTCAATACGTGGCTTGTAGTAAAATCCATCGACGAACGCTATGGTGTTTAACTTTGCAATGTTTTTATATCCTTGCTCATTCTTAGCAAGTAAAACGAGGTGAGCATTTTTACTCTTACCATTTTTAGCATATAAATCATCAGCTACGTAAAATTCACAGCCTATGATGGGCTTTATACCAGCCTTTTTACATTCTTTATAAAAGAGGACTGTACCGTACATGTTTCCATGATCGGTAATAGCTACCGACTTCATTCCATATTCTTTACATGTTTTAACAAGTTTTTTGATACGTGCAGCACCGTCTAACAGACTGTATTCCGTATGTACATGTAAGTGAACAAAATCTTTCATAGCTCCTCCCTTTTCATATTTTTAATTATATCAATTCTGCACCCAGTTGTAAACTGGTAAACTCTAACAATTACTTGCCCATTAGCTTGTCCGCAATTTTCTGTAGCTTCAAAAAGCGATGGTTTATACCACTTTTAGTTATTTTCTCACTGTATAATTGAGTCAGATTCTCTAACGACTCTTCAGGATTTGCCAAACGTAACAGTGCTAACTCGTAAAGAGAAGAAGATAAACTTTCTAGTCCTATCGATTGTTGTATAGTTTTAATAGCCTCTAACTGTTTGACACTAGCAACTACTGTCTTGTTAAGATTAGCGTTAAAACAGTTGGTCTGCCTGTTAACATTGTTTCTTAGTTCTCTTATAGCAGCTTCGTTTTGCAAGTCTAGCACCGCCTTATTAGCGCCAACTAAAGCCAAAGTATCACATATAAGTTGATACTCTTTAATGTATACGATAGGCGCTCCTTTACGGATAGTAAGTTTAGATGGTAAGTCAAATGTCTGTAAAAGCTCCATAAAATCATGAGCCGTCTCTTCGTAACTGAACACAAACTCTAAATGGTATCCACTGTTATTTTTCGTGTCATTATCATACTTTTTAATAACAATATTGCTAGTCGCACATACAATAAATGCACCCTTTATATAAGAAACTTTACAACAGGGTTCATCTATAATAAAACTAGGAATACCATAATTTAGTTTTCCATCGTCATCTAAATTCAACACCCCTAAATCACTCATCATTTTATGAGTTATTTCAGGTGGAAACATTATCTTAAATTTTGACTGTCTGAGCACTTCTTCTTCTGTTTTTATTAACTGTAAATCGTAGCCATAATTTCTTTTTATAATATCATTTAGCACGTAGTAAAGCTTTTCTATTTCAGTAGTCACTTCGAAATGTTTTTGGCTTTTATTTATTATTAAGTTGCCACCACACTTGATTAAAGCGCTCAAAAAAGCCATCTCACAACAGTTCGAACCAATTTTTCCATTTAAGACTTCTAATTTCGCATCCGTAGCAAACGACATTCTATTTCTCCTTTCTGTGTCTGAATACAGGCTTTTTACCCAAATTCACGATCTGTTCTTCGGGTATATTTAACCGCTCTATCATCGCCAGCGCTTTACTATTTAAACCCACCCTATAACAGAAATGAGAATCTGTGTTTAAAATAAATTTAACTCCTGTCGCTGCCATGTCTAGCATTTCCTTATCAGTAAATCTTAGGTGTTTCTGACTCAACTCGATATAAACACCGTGTTCTTTCGCAACTTTAGCAATCTCCACACAATCTACTGTACAGTTAGCAGCATGTAAATGAGCGATAATATCTATATCATGCTTCTTGATAGCAGAGATATAAGCCTGAGTGTTTCTTGCAATTCTGCGTGAGCGAGAAAACAAAAAGCTAGCAATATTGGGCAACCAAAAAGTAAAAAATGTTTTAAAACTTGCTGGCTTAAACGATTTATGATACCCCAGAACAACAACTTCAAAAGACTCTCTTTCTTCTTTTGTTATGTCTATGTCGCCGTCCGCACTGGTCAGATTCGCTTCTATTCCCATTAAGATATTTATATCTTCATATTTTTTATTTAGCCTATCTACTTCCTTTCTAATGATAGGAATATCTTTACGTTTAACTCCCCAAACCATATGAGAAAAGCCGTGTTCCGTAATTGCTATCTCTTTCAAACCCTTGTCCACAGCACATTTTACATTTTCTTCAATACTATTGCGTCCGTCTGAGAACTTACTATGTGTGTGATAATCTCCGTATACAAGCATTATTTTTCTCCTAAAAATTCTATTTCTTCTTCTATTTCAATTCCCTTTTTGCGGAAATGAGTTTTTATATAATCGATTAATGTTAAAACATCCGAACACGTGGCTTTTCCTTTGTTAACGATAAATCCCGCATGTACTTTGCTTATTTCAGCATCATTTATATTATAACCTTTTAAGCCGTCAACATCAATGATTTTACTTATAATAATGTCATCTTTTCTCTTAAACACACTACCCGCAGACGGATAATTAAGCGGTTGAGTCAACGCCCGTCGGTTTATAGTCGCTTTCATCAGTCTCAAAACTTCTTCTTTATCCCCCTTTTCAAATACAAAAAAAACTTTTACCACCACACAATCTTTTATTTCACTATGACGGTAAGAAAAACCACACTTCTTTTTACTCAGATATAACAGTTTACCATTTTTAACTACTAATACCTGATGTATATGGTCGGCTATCTCAGAACCATTTGCTCCTGCATTCATGTATGTACAGCCTCCCACAGAGCCGGGTATCCCAAATAAACTTTCCAACCCCGTAAACGAATATTCTTTACAGAAAACACACAGCTCAGATAATAGAGTGCCAGCGGAAACCTCTACCATATTTGACACCAAATTAATTCCCTTGAAATACCTTGTCAGATTAATAATCACTCCGCGAAAACCTTTGTCCGATACTAATAAATTACTTCCTGCACCTACGACACGATGTGGCACATGTCGGACAATCTGCAGAGTTTTCACTATCTCTTCAATAGTTGCGGGGCACACAAAAATATCCGCCTTACCACCTATGCGAAAAGACGTTTGTTCAGACATGGAAATCCCTTTCTCTATGTACCCTTCTACAATAACTTTTTTTAGTTTTTTATATATTATCCTCAGATTATTTCTCATATAATCTAATATTCGAGCAAGTGCAGAAGTGTGTATCAGAATAACATATTTACCCCTTCCATCATGAGGTTATTAAATCCTTCACTTGCTAGACTGTACGAAATAATCTTTCCGTCACGCATACCCCTGACAGCACCCCATTGACGTAACAGCTTCAACTGGTGACTTAGCGTCGTTTGATTGATGTTCAGTAGTACAGATAAATCGTTTACGCACAGCTCACACATCGATAATGCAGATATTATTTTAACTCGGGTAGAGTCAGATAAGATGCTAAAAAAATCTGACAACCTTTTCACGGTATCTTCATCTGGCATGTATTTTTGGATATTCTCTCCATCTTCATCGGTAAGTAATAAAGTCTTTTTCATGTTACCACCTCTCATAAAAATTATAACGTTGATAGTAACATATGTGCAAATATTCACAT
>CAYJAP010000034.1:0-8077 GCA_964368425.1 uncultured Lachnospiraceae bacterium
GCATAAGATATAAATTATTTTATATTATGAAATAGACACATCTTTAAAAGGATAAAACAATAATTGCAACAAATTTTATTTGTTTTGTAATAATTTTCTTAAAAAACGATTAAATAGTGGTGTTTTAGTTAATGTTTAAGGTAATTTACCTCTGAGTAATTGTTTATACTGACATTTAACTAATAAATAATCTTCTATAATTTTCTTATATATGTATATGAAAAATGTTTCACGTGAAACATTATAGTGGTTGTATCCTGGGCTTATTACCCAAACGAGGATATTTTTGCGGAGTTTTCTTAGTTTTCTGAATTACTATTAACACTCTTTTATTCCCTTCTAAGTCTATTTCTTTAACTTCTTTAACTTCTCCACCCAACAGCTGGATAGCATTTTGGGAAAACAACAACTCTTCCTGAGCATCCTGAGATTTATATGCAATAAATAATCCACCCAACTTAACAAATGGTAGGCAATATTCGCATAAAACGTTCAATTTTGCAACAGCCCGAGCAACACAAACATCATACACTTCTCTGTATTTAGAGTTTTGCGCCAGATCTTCGCCACGGGCATGAACACATTCTAGATCACTCAATAATAATTTTTCAGACAACTGATGTAAAAAAGAAACTCGTTTACGCAAAGAGTCCACCAGCGTTAGATGAATGTTGGGAAGCATAATCTTTAATGGTATGGCGGGGAAACCTGCTCCCGAGCCTATATCTATCAAACTATCTCCAGGTTTTAAATAAGAAAGCGACAGACAACTATCGATAAAATGTTTTACCATCACTTCTTTTTCATCTGTTATCGCGGTGAGATTATACTTTTTATTTTCTTCTATAAGAAAGTCATAAAAGAGGGAAAAAGAATGTTTTTGAGAATCTTTTAAACACATGTCATACTTACTAAATAATTCCTTCATTTTTCTCTCCTTTTATTTATATATGTTTCACGTGAAACATTATCTTTTATTATGTGCTTTTAAATATACCACTAACACTGAGATATCCGCAGGAGAAACTCCTGAAATACGTGATGCTTGCCCGATATTTAACGGCTGGACCTTAGCCAACTTTTGTTGAGCCTCTTTTCTTAATCCTTTAATCGCATAAAAATCTATAGGGTAGTTGATGATTATACTTTCCTGTTTCTTCATCTGTCCTATTTGAATATCTTGTCTTTTTAGGTATCCACTATATTTAACATCAATCTCGACTTGTTGTAACACATCTCTAGGGTATTTGTCAAAAACATCGTAATACATGGCAATATCTTTATAAAATACGCCTGGACGTCTAAGTAATTCGAATAAAGTCATTCCTACTTTTGTGGTATTTTCTCCACACTGAATTAGTAAATCGTTTAGTTTTTTAGATAGTGGAATACGGGTCTGCAGCTTCTCTTGCAGCGCCCTAACCTTCTTAACTTTATTTTTATATACTTTATATCGATAATCCGAAACTAATCCAACTTCTCTTCCAATCTCCGTTAAGCGGACATCTGCATTATCTTGTCTTAGATGTAATCTATATTCTGCACGACTTGTCATCATTCTATAAGGCTCATTTGTTCCTTTCGTAACCAAATCATCTATTAATACCCCTATATATGCCTGATCTCTACGTAACACTAATTGCTCTTTTCCTAAGATTTTTAGAGCACTATTGATACCTGCCATAATTCCTTGAGCGGCAGCCTCCTCGTACCCACTTGTGCCGTTTACTTGTCCAGCGAAGAATAAGCTGTCAATAATTTTGCTTTCTAACGTTGGAAAAAGCTGCATGCTGTTTATGCAATCATACTCTATGGCATAAGCATCCCTCATTATATGAGCATTCTCTAATCCTTTTAATGAGCGCACCATATCATGTTGCACATCCACTGGCAGACTAGTGCTAAACCCCTGGATATATACCTCTTTTGTGTTCAACGCTTCAGGCTCTAAAAATAATTGATGCGATTCTTTATCGGCAAACTTAACAATTTTATCTTCTATACTAGGACAATATCGTGGTCCCTGTCCCTTGATAATACCGCTATATAAAGGCGATTTATCCAAGTTATTTCTTATAATCTCATGCGTACTTGAGTTAGTATAGGTTAGATGACATTGTGTAAAATTTTTCGGAGCTTTCTTGGTTATAAATGAAAACGTTTGAATATCATCTTCGCCCAATTGAGGAGTTAGTTGTGAATAATCTATACTGTCTGCATGCACTCTCACGGGAGTACCCGTTTTAAATCTAAAAATATCGAAACCGGCACCTACTAAAGATTGAGTAAGTGAATTCGCCCCCTGAAACCCATTCGGGCCGGCATCTTGTACATAATCGCCTATGATAACACGACTTTTCAAGTAAACACCCGTACAAATAATCACACTCTCTGCCAAGAAGGTTTGTCCTTGTCCCGTTTTGATTCCCGTGATTTTGCCGTTAGAGTGAACAATATCGCTTACTTCCGCCTGTTTTATAAATAAATTCTCCTGGTTCTCCAGTGATTGTTTCATAAACTGATGGTATAATATTTTATCTGTTTGTGTACGTATAGATTGTACCGCAGGGCCTTTAGAGGAATTTAACATACGTCTATGAATGGTCGCTTTATCCGCCACAACCCCCATTTCGCCACCTAGTGCATCAATCTCACAGACTAAATGTCCCTTAGCCGTGCCTCCTATACTAGGGTTGCATGCTAAAAAAGCTATGCTATCTAAATTAAGTGTTAGTAGCAAGGTCTTTAATCCCATTCTCGCTGTAGCCAGGCAAGCCTCACAACCGGCGTGTCCGCTACCCACAACTATTACATCATATTTTTCTGTATTCATATTATTTTCCCACACAAAAAGAACTAAAAATTCTATCGATAATTTCTTCGTTATTACTCTCTCCTGTTATTTCTCCTAAACCCAACCACACAGATTTAATATCCATAGCTAATAAATCCAAACTAACCGCTGACAAGTCCTCTAAAACAACTGCTATATTATCTTTTACTTGTTGCAGTATTTCTACATGACGCATGTTAGTTATAACAACTCCTGACATTATCTTATTACTAAAAATCTCATTATATATTAATTCCTTCAGAGCCTCTATATTGGTTTTGTTTTTAGCACTAATCAACACAGCTTCACTATCTTTCACACATTCTTCATGAAGTTTTTTATCTGATTTATTAACAATATATATATACTTTTTGTCAATAAGTAGCTTTTGTATGTCTTTATCCTCCTTAGACATGGGTTTGGAGCCATCTACTACAAACAAAATAATATCTGCTGAGGATATCTCTTTCTTTGCTAAATTAACACCTATTTGTTCCACCCCTGAAGAATTTCTTATGCCCGCAGTATCGGTTAAGACAAACTTTACCCCTTTATATAAATATGTCTCTTTTAGCAAATCTCGGGTAGTGCCTTTTATATTTGTAACAATAGCTCTTTCATAATTCAGAAGAGCATTCATTAAACTGCTTTTACCAACATTAGGGCTTCCTAAAATTAACACATTAACCCCGCTTTTAATCTTTGTTCCTGAGGCGCTGGAGGCTAGCAATTCTTCTACTTTAGAGCGAATGTTATGCATTATTTTCTCTATCTCAACCTTCACTTCTTCTTCGTAATCGTGTTCGGGATAATCCAGTGAAACCTCTATTTTAGCTAATATATTGGTTATGTCGTTCTGTAAAGAAACCACAATCTCTTTCAACCCGCCCTGCATGAGATTATATCCTGCACGAATTTCACCCTCGCTCTCTGCGTTAATTACATCTATAACCCCCTCTGCTTCATCGAGAGAAAGTTTTCCGTTCATAAAAGCTCGCTTAGTAAACTCTCCTGGGCCCGCCAGAGAAGCCCCTTTGTTAATCAGCCCTAATAAGATACCTTCCGTAATTTTTTCTCCGCCATGGCACTGGAATTCAACCATATCCTCTCCGGTATAAGAATTAGGGGCAGCGAAATAGACTGCCAAACATTTTTCGCTAAACTCAGGGGTTTTAAGTGTCCCTAAAGTCATAAATCTTGGCATCAACATATCTTTTGATGGAGATGAAAAAACCTGCTTTGCTATCTTTAAAGCATTTTTACCACTCAACCTAATTATGGATATTCCACCGACACCTACAGGGGTAGATATAGCGGCGATCGTCTTTTCGTTCATATAATTCCTCTTTTTACAGTCTTTATTATATCACAGGAAAAATAATATGTGTAGTTTTTCTCAAACTTATTTGCCACATACTAATAATAAAAAATAGTAGAAATCTACTATTTTATTCTGATATATATTCAATAACTAAATATCTATTAGGTTCAGCCCCCTCTGAGCGGGTAGAAATATTTGTGTAAGACTGGAGGAATGTATGGATAATTCTACGTTCAAAACTATTCATTGGCTCTAGTTTACATCTACGCTGTGAAGATACAACTTTTTGTGCGATTCTATCAGCCATATCTTTCAAAGTTTCTTCTCTTTTTTCTCTATAATTTTCGATATTAAGGAAAACTTTCTTTCTGTAGTGTGTGCGGTTGCTTATACATGTGTTCATTAAAAACTGTATAGCCTCTAGCGAAACACCCCTGTAACCAATCAGTACGCCCAAATTCTCGCCGTCGACGGACACGAATGTATCTCCATCTTTCCTTTCCACTGAAACATTTGCGTTGATATTATATACTTCAGTTATCCCGTGAATAAAGTTGTAAGCCACTTTTTCAACTTCTTCTAACAGTTTTTCTTTTTCCTCAGGAGATAAAGACTCTTCTTTTCTCTCTTTGCGATTTTTAGGAACAACAATCTGTTCTGAAGAATCTTCTTTAATAGAATTCTTTTCTTTTTTATCTATCTTTGGGGACTCTTTCTCTTTGATAAACGACTCTTTTTTACCAACTTCTTTCTTAGAATCTTTATTTATTTTACTCTCTTTGGATTTACTTTCTTTTTTAGGTTGTTCCTCTTTTTTTACAATACCCTCTTGCTTTTTTAAATCTTCTTTTTTGGTCTCTTTTTTTGGTTCTTCTTCAATCAACGACATCTCAATCTTGGCTTTCTTAAACAATCCACCTTCAGTTATAACTGTGATATCAACGTTTTCCAATGTTGTTCCCAGAGTGGCAAGCCCCTCTTCTATTGCTTTCTCGATACTCTTTGCACTGACTTCTATTTTTTTCATATTTCCCCCTATAAAAGTTCTATTTTTTTCTACTGTATGAAACCTGTATTTTTGATTCTTCTTTTTTCATTAATTTGTCATCTATTTTGCCAACAACTAGTCCGATTAGCGGCTGGAATAACATGGAGAATATCGAGCCTGTAACTATATATATAGCGAACGCTGCGTTGTAAAGCAATGTAAATAGCGCTAAGATAGCTGGCATAATATATCCCATAACTTTATTCTGTTGTAGCGGCAGATATGGAACACCTTTCTTTTTTGCGCGTATCTTTGATGTCCATTCAGGAATTTTCATACTTATAAAAGTTGCTCCCGCGGACAGTATTGTAAGAATAAAGTATCCGTTCCAACCTGAGTTTGCCTCGGCCACAGGATTCATTATCTTTTCGTATTCCGCTTGTGATGGGAGAGAAACCTCTCCTTCAACCTTATCTTTTAATAGAGAATTAAATTGTTTAAAATCAGGAACTACACTTTTATAATTATCAGGACGCCAAATATTTTTTATCCATAAGAAGCCAGTTTTTATTTCTGCATATCTTTCTACTGTGGCTTCCTGACTAGTTTTTGTCACTATAACTAATTCAGCTTCACTTAAAGACTCTAATCCCGTTTCTAATAATATTTTAGAAGATTCTGCATCATAAACTGTTGAATAAGTTGTTCTTAAGTCGTCGAATTCGGTGTAGATCTTATAACTAGCGATGGAGTTCATTCCCCCTAATAATGTTAAGAATATAACCGATGATAACACTATACTAATCAACATTCCAAAACATGTTCCTACTACACTATAGTTCTCTCGTTTATACAATTCCATAGTCTTTCGGTTTAACATTTCTTTATTGTTTCCGAACTGTCTTTGTATCTTTGTTAATTCAGGCTGTATCTTTGCCTGTTTTCTTGTATTTATCTTGGTTATAAGCCTATTCAATAAATCTGTAGGCAACAAAATAACCTTAATAATCAGAGTTACCACAATTATGGTTAGCCCGTAACTAAGTAAATTATTTTCTAATCCAAAAATTATCTTTTCCCACATTCCACTTGGTTGTGTTGCGGCAAGAATTAAGTTTATAAAATCCATTTCTTTGCACCCTTCAAATTGATAGGAACTAAGTCGACTCCGCCTTTGCGAAAAGGTGTACATCTGACTATTCTTTTACTTGATAAATATATCCCTTTTACAATACCATGTTCAGACATACTTTGTAAAGCATATGAGGAACAGCTTGGATAATAAATACAACTTTTCGGCAATAAAGGAGATATTAAAAATTTATAAAAATATATTAATCCATAAAAAAACATTCTTATGGGGTAAGTTATAATGTAAATAACTTTACTCATATTGGTTTTCCGTATTATATATACTAATGTTTTTACTAACACATTTAATAAATTCTTGTTCTAACTGAGCATATGCTATGTTTGCGATACCCGGTTTAGCAACTACTATATAATTAAAAAACGATTGTAGAATATGTTTGTTATTCATAACAATATTTCTCAATATTCGTTTTACTTTATTTCTAACAACCGCATTTCCAATCTTCTTACTAATAGAAAACCCCATCTTAAAATTCTCACGATTACTCTTGACATATAAAACATTAAAAGACTGTGAAAATGCAATCTTTCCTTTTTTATAAATATATCCAAATTCTTTTCGTTTTCTTAATCTGTGTTGTGCACTTAACATAACTCTCTCTTTATATAAATTAAGTGCCTCCCAAAGAAGCACTTAATTTTATTATGCTGATAGTTTTTTTCTTCCGCGTTTTCTACGATTCGCTAAAACATTTCTTCCGCCCTTAGTTTTCATTCTTTCGCGAAAACCATGAACTTTGCTTCTTTGTTTCTTTTTAGGTTGATATGTTCTTTTCATGCTAGCCTCTCCTCTTATTACTATTCAAAAGCAATATGTTTGTTATTTGTCGCACTATAATGACGATTTAATGCTTTTAATTGCGGTATTAGTATAAGTAATAACGGGTGAAAAGTCAACAGGAATATATTGTATTTTTGTTTTTTAGATAAAATTTATTGTAAAAAATAAAACCTGATGAGACAGGTTTTACTATAAAATTTAATTATTCCATTCTAACAGGAAGTATTAAATATAAAAATTCGTTTGTGTCGTTGCTTGTTATAATACATGGAGCGACTGAAGAAGATAGACTTAATTTAATAAACTCATCAGAGATTACTCTCAGTGCGTCACTAAAATATTTTGCGTTGAAGGCAATCGATAAATCTTTACCTGTTAAAGCCACGGTTATATTTTCCTTAATATCTCCTATCTCGCTTCTACTACTTAATACCATAACCTTGTCGGTGATATTAAATCTTACTACGTTGTTTTTATCTATTCTAGATAACAGTCCCGCTCTATCCAAAGCATCTTCTAATTGATTTTTATTTATTATAACATTAGTTGTAAAGTTTACAGGAATAATTTGTTTATGATTAATAAAATCCCCATCAAGTAATCTGGTTACAATTTTTGTGTCTTCTAAATCAACCATTAAATAATTTTTTTGAATATATACTTTTATATTTTCATCAGAGTCATCTAATAATTTACTTATTTCATTTAAAGAACGTGCTGGCACAGTAACACTTGTTTTAATTGTGGATTTTACCAACTCTTTCTTAACTAGCGCCAACCTGTATCCATCAAGAGAAACTGCTTCAATATTTTTATCCGTTATTTCTAATTTACATCCTTTTAAGATTGGGCGAGCATCATCTTGAGCTACGGCAAAGATTACTTTATTTATTAAACTTTTAAAATTACCTTTTGTTATTTCAAAATATTCAGCATTTTCTAATTTTTTAATAATAGGAAATTCTTCACTATTTAAACATTGTATAGTACCAAAACTATCAG
>CAYJAP010000035.1:0-7922 GCA_964368425.1 uncultured Lachnospiraceae bacterium
TATATAATTGGTGAAGAAAACCCTGATGGAACAATTACTTTTGAAATTACTAATCTTCACAGCGACATATACGTAGCATTTACTACTCATGATCATAATATTGAGGATGTATTAACCAAAAAAGTTAAAGTCACTGTTGGATATGATTATGAGGCAATTAATATTGGTGTGATCGACTCTGTAACAGGATATTTTAATAATCATTCTCCTAACTTTGTGATGGGGCGTGATGGTAAAATTGATGTGTACATGGATTTATACGGCGAATTATCAACTTGGAAAATGAATATTGGTGGGAAACAATACTACTACAATATTGATGCTGTTCAGTTGGTAGTAAAAAATGCTGCAGGTGAAATACTAACAGATATGATAAAATCACGATCTGAGCCTGTGGGTAAACCACACCCTTTAAATGGCGTTGGTTATGTGCGAATAATTGAGTTTGTTATCGACGGAGATAAAGTCACCGAAGATTTATATGTAACTATTGAAAATGTAAAGTTTCATGTCGGAGGTGCAATTAAAGGAATAGATGACTTGGGATTGACTCCAATAACAATCGTGAACCATGAACAGGATTATCTCTATCCAGATTTTGAGTGGAAATTGGGCGAAACAGAAAGGGTTATTTGGTACGCTGGCAAATACCACGTTACCAGTGGCGTGGAATGTATAGCTAAATTTCACTTCTACTTAGAAGAAGGCGTCACTTACGACTTTACATCGGTTGTAACTGTAACTGTTACAAGTGAAAGCGGTGTAATATCTCACAGCACTGTAGTATCTGACTCAGCACCTTTAGATGATGGTAAGGTAGAGTACACGGTAAGATACCACTTTACTATAGGAAATAAAGCGGTAACATTTACTATTAACGGATTATAAAAACAAAACCAGCAAGTGCTGGTTTTTTTATGCTTTTAAATAATTAAAGTATCGGATAGTTATTAGACGCTTGGTAATAACAAACATTTATTACTTTGCTTTTAATGTGATATCTTTTTTCTTGTCTTTTGCAAATATGACAGTGTTCTCTTCCTCTCCCGATTCGATTTTATAGAAAGCAATTTCTTTCCATTTAAATATTTTAGAAACTATATTATTAGGAAACTTTTTTATTGTTGCATTGTGTTTACTCACATTGCTATTATATACTCGCTTTGCTGCCGCTATATCATCTTCTATTTCCACCATGGTGTCCTGTAATTGTTTGAACAGCTTGTCCGCCTTTAGGTCAGGATATTTCTCTGATAATGCAAATATACTTTCAAAAACGGGTAAAGATTTATTCGCTGTTTTTACTCGCATGTCACTGTCGGTAGCTTTATTCATAGCCGTACGCAGTCGAGTCAATTTACCCAACACTGTTTTTTCATGCTTTGTGTAACCCTTTACGCATTTTACTAGGTTTGGGATTAAATCAAACCTCTTTTTCAAAAAAACATCGATGGAAGAAAAACTTTCTTTCACCTTATTGTTAAGTTTTATTATATGGTTATACAACATAACTCCATATACAAGAATGATGAGAAGTATACCCAATACACATATTAATGAGATTACAAAACCCATAGACGCTCCTATTACATAAACAGTATAAATTATAACGTGCAATATAACAACAAAAAGTAGATATTTTATCTGTTATTTCACCTCGCACCCTCTATCCATGTGGAATAGACATGCCGAATAGTCTGTTGAGGTGGGCGAGAACAGATGGACATTTCAACGGTGCTCATCATAACATGACTTAGGACGAAAGTCTAAAATTTGAAGGAGAAACAAATGAGTTGTAAAAATAGATCAGGATGTTGTGGGATAATTCCATGCGGTGGAGCGGGAACTGTTCAACGTGGAGCAACCGGTCCCAGAGGACCCATCGGTCCAACTGGAGCAACCGGTCCAACCGGCCCATCGGACGGTCCAACTGGCGCAACCGGCCCAACCGGCCCGCAAGGTCCACAAGGTCCAGTCGGCCCACAGGGAGTTGCCGGTCCACAAGGTCCACAGGGAGTGCAAGGTCCAATTGGTCCAATCGGTCCACAAGGTCCAGCAGGACCACAAGGAGTGCAAGGTGCACAGGGAGCACAAGGAATACAGGGATTAATCGGTCCAACCGGCCCACAGGGAATTCAGGGTATCCAAGGAATACAGGGGATACAAGGTCCGACAGGCCCGACCGGTCCAACAGGTGCGACAGGCATACCCGGAAGTGGCGCTATAATACCGTTCTCGTCGGGACTACCAGTTGTTCTAACTTCTATAGTTGGGGGCTTAGTAGGATTGCCTGCAGTAGTAGCTTTCGGGGACAGTCTAGCGCTTGCAAATGTCTTGGACACCACTATAGATTTAACGGGGCTATCGGATTTCACATTCATGGTGCCGAGAGATGCAGTAGTTACGTCAATAAGTGCATTTTACTCTGTAACATTAGGACTGAGCTTAGTAGGTAGTAACGTAAATATTACTGCAGAGTTATTTGAAGCTAATCCTGCTAGTAATATATTGAGCAGAGTAGTTGGAAGTCAGGTATTGTTGACTCCAGCTTTAACCGGAGTAATTCCTATGGGAGAGACTGCTTCAGCCACACAGGCCATGAATATTCCTGTTGCTGCAGGAACACGTTTAGCTCTAGTATTTTCAATCACTGTTAGTGGAATACCGCTTGCAACAGCTATAACAGGAACTATCTCAGCAGGTATAGCGTTGACCTAACAAAAAACACCTGTTTAGGTGTTTTTACATATGCATATGGTATAGTTGTGACTATCTTTCATTTCGTTTTATTGCTGATTATGGACTAGTTTAGATAATATTTATTATTGATAAATACAGGTTCGCTAGTTATATTTATACCCAGGTTCTTGAAAGCGGATTCCTCGTTCGGGCTAAGTATAAATGTAGAGTGAGCCTCACAACCATTCAGCTCGCTTAATTTTTGCATCGCTATTTTTATAACATCACTAAATCTGGAATTCAGAGAGAGTGCAATTAACACGTCTTTAATGGTTAACAAGCCGTTGCTATTTTTTAAATAATCCCGCTTCAGTTCTTTTATAGCAATCAATGTTTCTTCAGAAATTAATTTTACTTCAGCAGGAAGTTTACTAAGATATTTTATTGCGTTTAATGTAGCTGCTGCACATGCAGTCATAATATCTTTGCTCTGTCCTGTCAATATTGTACCGTCAGCCAGCTGCAAAGCTACGACAGGATTGTTTTTTAGTTGGTGGTAATCATTTGCTGCTTTCACTACTTTTCTATCTGTTTTGAGAATGTCATGCTCGTTTAACAGCAACTCTATTCTTTCCAAATCATCCTTTTTGCTGCATCCTTTTTTAATCCCTGCTAGCGCCCGATAATATCGACGGATGATCTCTTGTTTTGCAGCCTCAGAGACGATGGCGTCATCTGTGATGGCGTTACCTATGTTATTTATTCCCATGTCGGTAGGTGAGTTATAGTACGATTTATTTCCCGTAATCTTATGTAGTATATCCTGTAATACTGGGAAGACCGCAATATCTCGGTTGTAGTTGACCGCAATCTTTCCGTAGTGACTATAGTGATAAGGGTCGATCATATTTACGTCTTTTATATTAGCGGTTGCTGCCTCGTAGGCTACGTTTACCATGTGTTTGAGTGGCAAATTCCATACAGGGAATGTTTCAAACTTTACGTATCCTGCCTTAATTCCTCGCTGATATTCTTGGTATAGCTGAGAAAGACATGTTCCCAGTTTTCCACTTTTTGAACCTGGAGCAGTTACCACAACGAGAGGTTTTGTGGTCTTTATATACGGATTTGCGCCGTAACCCTGTGGGCTAACGATGGTATCGACATCAGTAGGGTAGCCCTTGGTATAGGTGTGAAAATACACCTTTTGTTTCTTACTTGTTAACTTATCTGCAAATAGATTTGCAGCAGGTTGTCCAGTATACAAAGTTATTACTACGCTGTTTATACTAATATCTTTTTCACGTAGCTTTTCTATTATTCTCAGCACCTCCATATCGTAAGTGATTCCGAAATCATCTCGGACCTTATTATTCTCGATATCGTCTGCGCTAATACAGAAAATGACTTCTAATTTGTCTTTTAATTTTTCTAATAATTTAATTTTTATGTTGGGATCAAACCCTGGGAGCACTCTCGATGCGTGGTAATCATCGTAGAGTTTGCCTCCGAACTCGATGTACAGTTTGTTATCAAAATTTTTAATTCTCTTTAATAGTTCTTCACTTTGTAATTTCAGATATTTCTCACAATCAAATCCAGTGGGCATAGTTTCCTCCTCTCATATGCGTTACCTAATTATAATCGTAAAAAACTATGCTAGGCTAGTAAAAAGACAAAAAAAATTTCTTTTTGGTACACTTAAACAAAATTTTGAACATAAGAGTAAAAGCAAGCAGATGTTTTTTTATCGTGTGAGTCCTAGTTTCGTGATATAATATTTGTATGAAAGTAAGTAACATATTGGTAGTAGTATTGTTTTTTTGTTTACTATTGACAACGTTGAATTTGGGTTTTATTTCCTACTACAGAAACTTCTTAAGAGATTCGATAAACTGCTCTTGGTTGGCGATTATTTCGTTAGATATCTCAACAAGGTTTGTGTCTGCTCTTGAGTTTTCTTTCACTTCTTTTATAAGGGTAGTAATTCCCATAGTTGTACCCTCAATAAGCATTTCTGCAATATGAGAAGTATCTTTATTAAAAAGAGTTTTCATGTTTATACCAACGTAGCTCGACGCTTTTAACATTACATCAAGATCTTTCGGTTTGTAGTCTATCTTGCCTGCTAAAACATCGAGCCTCTTTGTTGCATCTAGATAAAATTTATTTTGCTTTTTCATCAGTTGAACTAGTTGTTTGTCCTGAATTTTTTCAATAATACAATTTATAGCGTGATTTCCCATTCTTACATTTTTGTAAGCGTCATCTAGCAGTTTAACATTCATTTTTCCCATAACTAAACCATTCCTTTTTTTGCTTTTAGTATGTGACGAATGAAACAATTTATTACTGCTTGTTACAAAAAGTCTTCCGTAGAAGACTTTTAGTTTTTTTGCTATTTGCACCTTGTAGTGTCATTTATTACTTTGCTCCAAAATGCAAAGTTGGCTAATCATGAGAAAGTGTCGGGGTTTTTTATATAAAAAGTTGAAGAATATAAAGTGCAAGTAGGTGTGTGGGATAAAAAATATAAAACAAATATTTCAAATTAAATTTTCCTTTTCTGCCGTTATAGAGCAATAATAAAGGCAATGCGAGCAGTCCGAAAAGTTGTAGATATGAAAGAAAGTTATTTGGTTGAAAGATAATTTGAGGCAAGGCAATTAAGATGTTAAGTGCACTAAAGCCCAATAATTTAATGTTTGTGTTTTTAATAAAATAAAAAACGACCGCAAAATAAACCCCGAAAATTCCATAGGAAATAAGATTTATTGTAAATAGCATTGCAATAAATATATTAGCTGTAACAAAATAAAATATGTTAATTTTGTTTTTCCTCATATTCTCAATCAAGTATATTAATAAAATTGAGAATAAAAATGTAAAGAGAGTGTTCAGACTGAATGTTTTAAAGAATAGGTAATATGGCACTTGCGAAATAACTGCAAAAATCAAAAGCATAAAAATGTACTTAGGTCGACTTCGAGTATGTTTGTATCCCTCAGCGATGAAAAAAGCAAACAGAGGGAAGGCAATTCTTCCAACTATCCTAAGCCACACGCTGTCGTGAAAAAATGCAACGCCAATGTGATCAGCCAGCATTGCAGCAAGCGCAATAAGTTTTGCATGATTTCTGTTAAGAATTTTTATCATACTTTTATTCTATCAGAATAGTAGAAATATTAACAAGTTCTTTCGATGTTCTTGTTTACTTAAACAATGGAATTTACTTTTTCGAAACCACCAACAATCAATCTTTGTGAATTAACTATTGATGATATTTATTTTACTGAGTGTTGCAAGTGCCATATTGTAGATAGAACACAGCTGGAAAGATGTTCAAATAATTGTAAAAAGTTTTTAATTAAACAAATTGAACAAAATGATTGTGATATAATTTTGCCAATGGAAATATTTGCATCACAAATAGTTTTAGGCATGAAAATTAAGAAGTTTAAAGAATATGTTGGGAATCGTTTTGAAATTAATTTCAATGGAAAGATTAAAACGGTTATACCAATATATCATACATCACCTGTAAATCCTCTTGGATATAAAGGTAACGTGAAAATTTTTGAGGAGCTTCGAAATGTTAGATAAAAATATAATTAATACTTATGTAAATAAAAGATAAGTATGATCTAGAATTTTATCTTTAAAGCATATTGTTAAATTAATTTCATAAGCATCAAATTTCTTGGGAAAGGTGTTTCTAACTCAACTTCGCGATAGAATTCCAGTCCTATTTTTTCCAGTGTTTTTCTGCTGGCAATATTATCTTTATGTACCGTTGCACATGCAAATTCAAATCCCATGGAGAGGGCTACTTTTTTTATTTCGGTGAGCATCTGAAACATTAGTCCTTTGCCTCTAAATTCTAAACCAACAATGTTAAAAGAGAACTCCACCATTCGCGTTACATCACACCAGACAGGGAAACGATATTTTTCTGGAAGCTTTCCATTCTTGAAGTCTAATGCGCTTATGCCCGCTAACTTTCCATTTTCAAAAGCGCCAAGAATTAAGAACCTTTCTTTGGAAATCATTTTTTGTACTGACGGCAGGTCACTTTCCATTGTCATAAAAAAGCTAGGATCTTCCAGGTTGCGGTTCATCTCGTCGATAAGCTTGGAAACTTGAGCTACATCTTTTTCGGTTATGCGTCTAAACTTCATGTATACCTCGTCTATTTTGTATTTCTTGTGTAATAAATTATAGTTATTTTTATACTCTAATGGAATCAAAGCAGATATAACAGCGTCTCGGTCAATAACGTCTCTATCTAAAAGACCATTAGATAAATAGCCTGTTATTCCTTATTTTTGTTTGTTATTTTGAACATATTTTAAGTTGTCAATAATTTTATTTAAAGATCCACCCTCTCTAATAAATCTATACATATCTCTGTTCAAACGAATCCCTAAAGATTTCCCTGTGGACTTGGCTCCGGAATCGTTTTCAATGACGGTGTAAGAAACAACAAAAGGCAAACCATTTTCGTCCAAAGAAAATCCGCCTTCAATACAACAAATATAGTCGTATTTGATGTTATCATTTTTCGCATAATCTTTACATTGTGTAATTCTATTTTCACATCCCCTTAGAATCTCATATCTAACTCTTTTGCTTGGAAAACTGTTAGAAACTTGTTGTAGAAAAGCGTAACAAATATCCGTCAGGGTCTTGGATAAGAAATTCTTTACATTTCAACATCTTTCCCTGTTCACGGTAACTATTTGTCATGATATCACGAAAAAATGGAATTTTAAGTTCTTTTACACGAGCGTACAGCTTATCTATATCGGATACTTCCATCTGTATATGCATGCCACGTCCTAGGGGATATTCCATAGGGGCGTATCCGTTCCAAGAATCTTTGTCGGTTGTGAGCTGCATAATCATTAGGCTAATCTCTTCCATGCGAATCAACATAAATTTATCTTCTGGTCGTTCATTGAAAATTTTAAACCCCAGACCAAGATAAAAACGCTTACTTCTCTCAAAGTCAGCAACTCGGAATTCTGGCAACATAGGGAATCGAACAAATTCATTATTTTTAGACATCTTTTCTCCTTGATATGTGAAGGATAATTTTAATTTTTTCTCTTTCATGATTTTATAATGACATAATTTTTGGAGCTGATGACGGGATTTGAACCCATGACCTATGCCTTACCAAGAATTATGACTATTTTTAAGAGTATTTACACCACCTTGATAAAACCACGATAAATAAAGGA
>CAYJAP010000036.1:0-7732 GCA_964368425.1 uncultured Lachnospiraceae bacterium
AGGACTGGCAAAGAAAGGCGTACATTACAAAAAGATTGCTGAGGTTATGGAAAAATACTGGCAAGAAAACGAAATCGAGTATTTGGAAGAAAATTATAACGAGCAAACGTATATAGAAATTGCAAAAAAACTGAACCGTACTGCCAAGTCCGTTGCAGCTAAAGCAGAAAGTTTGGGATTAAGTAAACAAAAAAAGTAATATGCTTGACCGGCATTTACACCCTCACTAATTGCTTGATCAGGCTTGCGAGCCTGGTTTTTTATTTCAGTAATTAGCGATATTAAAAGGTGCGCCTTACCGGTATTTATGCTATCATCAATAGAAAAATCAGGTTTATAAACTTGATTTTTTCTTTTGCGAGCAATTTGTTCATGAGAAGACGAAACTCGCAGGATAAATGAATTGGTTGTTTTTTATACTGCAAAATGCTATTATTAATCAAACATATAAAAGAGGTTATAAATGAGAAAAAAGAGAGTCGATCAGGTCTATATGAGAGAAGTCCTTCAGTACCACTGGAGCTTTGAAAAAAATGAAGAGTTAAATGCGTACATATCTGTAAAACAGATAGAGCAGATGACTTCTCCGATAAGTCGAATGGCATGCGGTAAGAAAACCGTAGTCATGGATAAAGACTATGCCATTTTAGAATATACACCCATCGATGAGAAGTTTAATGTGCGAGTTTTTATCAACTCTCAAAATCGTATATTAGGCTATTATTTTGATATTACACAAGGAAATTATCTGGACGAAGATAGCGTTCCTTACTACGACGATGCCTACCTAGATGTTACTTGTAGCGTGTTACCGACAGGCGATCTATATCATGTCGCGACCGACGACGAAGATGAGCTGGATGAGGCTCTACGTGAGGGAAAGATCACACAACAGGCATACGATGAAATATGGGCAACCACAAAAGCGTTAATCAACACACTAGAAAACAATACTAATCGTTTTGTACAACGGGGCACCTCAGACTACCTCCGCATGAAAGATTTGTCGCTATTAAAAACACGATAATTAAAGAGATAGATGTAAATACATTGTGGAGAGGTACTATGAAAGACAGTTTTTATTCAGAAATATATAAGTTGAAAACACTCTTAAGGAGGGGCTGGATAATGCGTAAGGTAAAAGGAAGAGTAGAAAGTGCGGCAGAGCATACTTTTTCTTTGGTGTTGCTTGCGTTAGAAATCATGCAAAGAAATAAATTGAAACTAGATGAGCTTAAAGTGCTAAAAATGCTGGCTTATCACGAGTTGGGCGAGATTGAGGCTGGGGATATAACCCCATTTGATAATATAACTGTTGAAGAAAAATTTGATAGAGAATACAAGTGTATAAAAAGACTCTCCAAACAATATAAAATGCCAGAAATAGAAACTTTATGGTTGGAATATAGTGAAAACAAAACTCCTGAAGCCATGTTTTGCAATAAGGTAGATAAACTTGATGCCGTTCTGCAGTCCAAAGAATATGCAAAGATAAACAAAACTCCTGAGTTATTCGAGGAGTTCTATATAAACTACAAAACAATTTGCGACGAGCTATTTCACTTAAAGTTCTAGTGGTTGCTTGGATAAGACAGACTAAAACTTATTATCTGCAAAGTCTTATAATATTAGGTGCAAATCACGAGATTTTGTTATTAATGGTTTGCCGTTCATAAGTTAAGTATAATACAACAACTTAGCAATACCACATGGTAGTCCCAAGGGGATCGCTCAGTAGGGTTTCTCGGAAAGCCGACGCGACCAACTCTCTCCATCGCCTCAGGGCTTACCGTGATTCTGTCGTGTAGGCAGAATAGTGCAAAGTGCCGTATGTAAAGCATACGCAGGGGCTCATCTCTTGGGATAAAAAGCATAGATGTTAATCCGTATTATTTGGTAGTCCCAAGGGGAATCGAAAAGTCGCAGACTTTTACCCTGGTGCCAGGAGCAGAAAGACAAGCGACTGCTTTAGCAGGCATTTGTATTAATGCGACGACGCTAGTAATGGGTTCGCAAACACGAAGTGTTGGATTGAAACCAAAGTTTCAATCATTCCCCTTGAGATTATATTTGATTTAAAAAACAAGCCCGAGTAGGCTTGTTTTTAATGCAGTTTGGTAGTCCCAAGGGGAATCGAACCCCTGATTCTGCCGTGAGAGGGCAGTGTCTTGACCGCTTGACCATGGGACCATTTTTATGGACGGGTATAGTATATTACATACTTTACTGTTTTGCAAGTATTTTTTCTATAAATAGGTACAAAGGTATATTCTAAACTTAATATCTACAAAGTTTTATGAGTACGTAGAAAAAATGAGAAGATGCTATTAATTTCTGCAAACCTTTTTATTATTCTTTCAACCACCTTCGTCACATCTTAGACAATCTTAGACAATCTTAGACAATTTGATTGAAAAGACATTAAATTTTCTTCTTTTCATATGTTTTATTCCCCCTACATTCCTTTTAGCAACATTTTCTAATGTGGTATCATATTTGTGTTACTTTACAGAGGGAGGTTAAATATGTACAATGTTATTCTACTGGATACTGATGAAAAAGCAAAAGCAATGATTAAAAAAGATTTTGAAGAAAACGGATTAAATGTGGTGGGAGATTTCTCCTCGAGTGAAAAAGCCTTAAACAAGATAAAAGAGGGAGGAACTGATATTGTAATAATGGATTTAGTACTCCCAGAAGAAGATGGCTTTATTTTTTTGGAAAAATTAAATAAATTAGCCAAAAAACCTAAAGTTATTGTGATCTCATCGCTTAGTCTGGAAGGATTCATCCAGCGATCCATAGAATTAGGTGCACAATATTTTATGCTAAAACCATGTAATGTTTCTGTATTAAGAAGCCGCGTGATGGAAACGATAGGTGGCACTATAAAAATTACTAAAAATAAACAATTAGAAGAGAAAATTACTAATATATTCATTACCGTAGGGATTCCTGCACATATAAAAGGATATCAGTTCCTACGAGAGGCTATAAAGCTTGCGATAGCTAATCCCGAGATTATAAATAGCATCACCAAAAAGTTATACCCTAGTATCGCAGAGCGGTTTGATACTTCTGCGTCGAAGGTAGAAAGAGCTATCAGACACGCAATCGAGGTGGCGTGGAATAGGGGCAAGATTGAAAATATCAATCAACTGTTTGGCATCACCGTTTATACTAACAATGAAAAACCAACTAACGGCGAGTTTATAGCTTTAGTTGCAGACAAGATGCTGATTGAAGGTGCATAACCCTTCCTCACAACTCAAGAAAAATAAAATGTTACGAGCATTAAACTTTGAACAAAGGTATAAAGACGGTATCGCCCTGTACCATAGTCTAGAGCACGTAATGTCTACAAAACAAAAGATTAAATTGAGCAATTCTATATGTAAACTATCTCAGTATTTCAAAATAAATAATGTTTAAAATATTTTTGTACAAAAATAATTTAAATTTGTACAAAAATGCTGGACTGTTTCTTTTACACGTGCTATAATTTTAAAAAACCAAAAGAGAAGGGTTTTATGGTGCAACATAATCACACTGTAATACTATATTCAGGTGGCGACATTGAATTGCATAGCGGAATGCGTGATTTATGTTCCTCAATGGGATATAATTTAAACTTCGCTTTCAGTTTTGCTGAATTAATATTCAAGCAAACAAACACGCATGCGTCTTATATTCTTGTCGACGAAAACATAGCAAATGCTCGTAATGACATGATAGATTTTATAAAATTTGCAGAACCACCTAAACCGTTAGTGATGATTATATCGAAAGAACTTTCTTCTCTACAACGACTTTGTAAGAACCTATTTATAGTTCATCCATGCGCAATACGGGAACTTATGCAAAATTTTACAGAAAATGCACCCACATCTACTTTGATAAAACTGTCTTCTGCCTGTCTTAATGCATATCTTAAACGTTTAGGATTCAACAGTAAGTATATTGGTTACAACTATCTGCGTTCAGCCTTGTCACTAATACGGGAGAATTCCTCCGCTGTTACCTCATTAGCGAGCTATATATATCCGCAGATTGCACTTATATATAAAACCCAGCCATCAAATGTAGAGCGGAATATCCGCACACTGATACAGCGAGCATCTAAGAATGAAAGATTTATACAGACCTTTACCAGGCACTCTAACAGAGCGGTAATTACCAGTCTGATAAACCAGCTTGAGGGAATAAAAGACGAAACGGCGAATTAACTCTCCGTTTCTTTTTATAAATTGGCATAAAGTGGGACAGTAACCTGTATATATTATTATATTGCTAATAAAACGATATCTTATATAAAAAGACTTTGACAAAATAAAATTATTTGTTATAATTTATTTGTCTGATAAACTGTTAAGTAACTTTCAGATCTATTATTAAAAGGAGGTAAAAAACATGGCAAGAACTAAAAAACAAATCGCTTCATTAATCCTATCCCTATTTACGATGGTTTTCTCTCTAGTAGCAATTTTTTCAGTTTTCCTTCCTATTGCAAAAGCAAAAAACGTTGAGGGTAACGAGATAATAGAGTTGCTTGAGGAGTTAATGGATTCAGAAGAAGAAACCGATACATCATCATTAGGATCAATAAACACGATTGACGTTGCAAAAATTTTCATAATGGGAATGACAGGCAATGAAAATATAGAAGATATGACAGTTGAAGAATTAGGGAAAGTTATTCTTACAGCTATACTTATCCAAGGCGACAGCACAGAAGGAATGATGTCTTTCCTATTATTAGGAGCATCTATACTAGTTGTTCTGTTGGGATTTGTAACAGCATTGTTGGGATTGATCGGAGCTTTTGCTAAAGGAAAAACTGGCGCATTAGTACTATCTATCTTAACTTGGATATTCTCAATAGCATCTTTCATAGCAATATTCATGATGATGCGTGGCAGTATTGGCGACGGCGACTCTGTAGTGAAGATCACTGAATTCTTCAGCATGGGAATGGGACCAATTGTAATGCTAGCATCCACAACTGCTGCTTTCGGAACAGCGATAGCATGTGTGGTAACAAAAGATAAAAAAGTTAAAGAAGTTAAAGAAGTTAAAGCAAACTAGTAATATACATTAATCCCCACCACGTGTGGGGATTTTTTTATCCAAATGGGTATTTACATCTCAGTAATTTCGTGTTATACTTTACTCGTATTTTACGGTGAGGTGAATTTATGAAAAAGTATATCTTTGCAGATATGGACACTAATGAGTTAAAGCAAGTATTTGGGAATTCTGCATTTTTTGAAATGGGCGGAGCTAGACCACAAGGAGTTTTATCTGAGCGACTAGTAGCACAAAAGTTTTTACATACTGACAGAGTTAAGTTTGCAGAAGAAGCACAGTGGATAGTGGACGATTTGTACCAAACTGTCAAACACACAACTCAGCACTCCCTTCCCCTAACTGGCTTAGCAGCAACTCAGATAGGTAGTGATAAAGAGGTTTGTGTAGTTGTGTATAACAGAAGAGGAGAAGAATCAAATAAGCAGCTAGAAATACTGCCTATTATTAATCCTTTTATAGACTTTAGCAGAGCACAGGGGCTACAAGTATACCCGCTGGTGTGTGCTAGTTCAGACTATATGGCAGACGCAAAATTTCCGCTAACACTTCCAGTAGAGTTCACCACGCTTGCTTCTGAAAGAGTAAAAGTTGTGTTTGAAGGACCTATGGCTGCCATCGTTATGCAGCATATACAGGCTTCTCAAGGAATCACTCTAGGCGACCACGTGGGAAAAGACGGATATTCAAAAATACGCCTCGCCCCTTTAGGCCAACGTATTACTGACGAATCTGCACAAACCGCGTTCATTACGGCTTTCACCAGACAAGAACTTTTGAGTAAATCTCCAGAAGAAGCAAAGATTACTGAGAGAGCACTCGTTGGATTTGATTTCGGATTTAGCGAACATTCTCACTGGACTATGAATGTAGAAAAGATTATGACAGTATATGGAACTTCTGTGGTAGAAAATGCGGCAACAAGACTAAGAAACTTTGATTTAACTGGCACTCCTGAGGATACAAGGGTATTGAGTGCTGCAGACTGTCCAGGAGTAACTTTACATAAGGCTCTATTACATTGGAGAGGATTCAAGTATTCCACAATGGGCAATAGTAGTTTAAAAAACGCCTTTGCTACAGAGGCAGTCCAAGTAGAGAACGTGGGGAATATAAATAGTCTTTTACACTACATCTCCGAAATTGCAAAAGTTGCAAAACAAGACATTAGGAATAACTTACCTGCAGAAGAACGAGCTGAGGCGTATGAAGCGTTAAACAAAGATTATGCAAAAACTCAACATGACGTTTATTCTATAATGGCTTCCAGAAAAAGATAATCAATAAAAAATCGTGATATGTAAAATACCACGATTTTTTTATTACGTAAATACTTTTAAAGCGCCCGTTTTTATGTCAGGTTCCATCCTACATCTAACTGCCGCATAAATGATGACGCAGGCTCTAATATACACTAACTCAGTGAGTATTTGGTCATCATCTTTTTCGTCGTATAGTCCTGTGTCATGTATCACCCGTAAACCCGTTAAGGTATCCCCTATTCGGTTTATTATCGCCTCATATTTTATAGTGTAATGTGAAGACACCGCCACCCAATCAGTACGCGTGCCATTTTCTATCGCATGGTTCATTTCATCTATATCGGCAATCTCTCGTTGGACATCTCTGAGATGTTTCATTGCAGTATAGTAGTTTTCCACAACCTCTTTTTTCACTGAGCGTTTTCCTCTTGTATGTAAATGTCTTTGTACGGTATAATCGTATCTCCCGCCATCAGAGCTAGTGAGTCGCCGTTATCACATTCGCAGTCCATGCCATAGATGTTTATCATAAACTTAGCATCTCCTGATGAGGAAAACAGCACATATATAGACGGCTTCACAAAGCTCTCGTCAGAAACTAAATAAGCCTGCTCGCCTGCTAGCAACTTGGCTCTATCTTTCTCTAACGACGCGTTGGTCTCACTAGTTGGCAACGTCAAAGCTGACGATACAAAATTGTACTCTGATTTCACAGCGTTAGTATCCTTAGAAACAACTTCCAGTTGTTTCACCGGTTCTATCTTTTCCACTATTTTGTTTTCTTCTAATTTTTTATTAACATGATTCGCAATCTCTTTTGCTTCTTTCGCAAGAGCTTGAGCGTTTTGTTCAACAGAAAGTTGCTCTCTAGCCTCTAACACTCTTTTTTCCTGTTCTTCTAGCTCCGTACTGAGGGTATTAACTCTATCTGCGACCTCTCTTACACTTTGTGCAATTTCTTTGTCTGCAACGGCATTTGGTATTTCTTGTACTACTTCTTTTTTTACTTGTGAAGAAGCAATGATACTTTTCTGATTCTCTTCTGCCGCCGCCCTTTCTGCCTCTGCCTCTTTGCTCGACTCCTCGATACTTTTTCCCACGCTCATGACTTGTACGTGGTCTTTATCTGAACCTTCTACAAAAACTGTTCTATTCTCGGGCAAACTGCTTAAACTCTCATCCGCCATTTGGGCTAACGTTTTTTGTTTACTCTTAAACTTTTTTCCTGAACCCAAATCAGGATGCTCTTTACGATACTTTCTGTCTTTAGTGATACGATAAATAAACAGTAGTATCAAAGCTACTGAACACACCCCTATGCCCGAAAACATTATCACATCAAATAAATCCATTTAAATCCCTCTATATAGTTTATATTATTATAG
>CAYJAP010000037.1:0-7156 GCA_964368425.1 uncultured Lachnospiraceae bacterium
TAGCTTTTTGTCGCAAATAGGTAAACATCACCTAATAGTAATACAAATATTGTTGTGCATACCCGCTTAAGTTACCAAAACGAGCTACAAGGTTGTTGCTCATTTCATTAATCTTATCGGTTTGTGGCATACATAGTGCCCAATATACTTTCTGGCTCCAGGTATCCATAGGAAACAAATCGGTTTTTTTGTAGGCAAATAATAAAATACAATCCGCTACCTTGCCACCAACTCCCGGTAATTGCAGTAGCAACTTTTTTGCCTGTTGGGTTGGTAAGTTGAATAACTTATTTATAGGAAAACCTTGATGAATTGCGTGAATTGTCTTCACGAGATATTTATCACGATAACCACACCCGATACTTTTAAAATACTCTTGAGACAGAGTACTTAATTTTTCAATTGTGGGAAATGCGTGATATCCGTCTATTAATTCTCCGTTATCATCACACAGCTTTTCTATGCTTTTCTTTATTCTAGGAATGTTATTGTTCGCGGATATTATAAAAGTAATAATGGTTTCAAGAGGGTTCTGTTTTAAAATTCTTACCCCTTTAGCTCCCTCGATAGCTTCATCGAGAAAATCATTACCTTTCAAATCCAATTTTATTTTACCATAATCATTATCAATATCAAAGTAATTTTTGAAATATTTTTCATCATCACAAAAAATCGTAGTACCCGCTTTTTGACAATATATACTTGCTTTATGGTGCAAACTATATATCTCATAGCCAAAATCTGTACGTTTGTATCTAAATGCCTGTCCGCTTTCTAGTATCTGTCCTATATTAAAATCATCACTCGAAAATATAGTAATTTTTCTAGGTTCAATAATAACTTTCACAATTCTTTCCTATTATAAAAGCCACTCGTAAAACAAGTGGCTCTAAATTATTTTTGTTCAGCTGGATAAACGCTGACTTTCTTTTGATCTTTGGTTGCCTGCTCAAATTTCACAACACCGTCAACTAACGCAAACAATGTATGATCCTTTCCGCATCCAACGTTGTTTCCTGGTTTAACACGGGTGCCGCGTTGTCTAATTATAATATTACCAGCAACAGCATTAGTGCCATCAAACTTTTTAACACCTAAACGTTTAGATCTACTTTCACGTCCGTTCCTGGAACTTCCCATTCCCTTTTTGTGAGCGAACAACTGTATCTTAATAAACATACTCTACCTCCACTTTAATAAATTTAGAATACCCCGATTGCAAATCAACAAGTCCTGCATGCATTGTTTCAAACAACAGATTACATTTCTCTTGCTTATCATCACTTAATTTTACGGGTAATTCTAATTTGTAATAACCTCTACTTTCCTCAGTACTGTACTTTGCTTTAACTTTCAGAACTTTCATAATTCCCAAAGCACCTGTCTGAACTATAGTAGAAATCGCTGAACACAATACATCTTTACCGTGCACATCGTATCCCGTGTGCCCCTCTACATGTAGAGAGATGTAATTGTTTTCTTTTTTTATAAATTTTACGTTAGTCATTTTTACTCCACTGTTATTATTTTAAGTGCAGTATAAGGTTGTCTATGACCTTGTTTCTTTCTTTGGTTCTTCTTTGCTTTATACTTGAAAACAACAATTTTATTTGCTTTTCCATGTTCAACAACTTCAGCCTGAACCTTTGCGTCTGCAACAAAAGGGCTTCCAACTTTAGTGATATCACCGTCGATTAACATTAGGACATTTAAATTTATCTTATCCCCAACATTCGCTTCAAGTTTTTCTACATTGATGATGTCATCTTTGCTCACTTTATATTGTTTGCCACCTGTCTCTACTATCGCGTACATACATTACCTCCTCTATCCAAACTCACTGGAATAAGGCGACTTATCTTATAATAAGTGCTTCATATAGCCTTTACCATGTGGAACGATTAGATAATATCACACGAGCCTACAAAAGTCAATCACAATACACCAGATTATTCTATATTTATTATATATTTAAGACGTTAAAAAAGAAGATACTATCTTCTTATAACTGCAAATATGTGACATCAACTCTGCCATACTGCCTTCTCTCTGCAGTGTACTGAGTACCGGAATACTCATACTCCTTTCCCTCATGTTCGTATATTATAGTACCGCCTGCTCGTAAAAGCTCATTTTTCTCTATGATTTCGATGCTTTTAGGTCCATAATCCATGCTGTACGGAGGATCGATAAAAATCAAATCGAACTGTGTTCTTGTCCTTATAAATAAATCTAAACATTTTAGGTAATCCATGTGCAAAACTGTCGGCTTCTCCTTGAACGTTTCTGCATTTTTATTGATTGCCTCTATACTCTTTTCACTGCTATCCGCGATGTATACAACCCTTGCCCCTCTACTCAGCGCCTCTAAACCTAAACTACCTGTACCACCAAATAAGTCTAGTACCACCGCATTGCGTACATTAAATTGTATTTTGTCAAAAATAGATTCCTTAACTCTATCTATAGTAGGACGAACGATATCCTTAGCTTCAAAAATCCCTAAGCGTTTCCCTCTATACATTCCTGAAATTATTCTCATACTTAATTATACAAAAAAAATATCACATGAACAACCTTTTATCCCTCATTTTGGCTATTAATTAAAATTTCTTCGTTTTCTTTAATGACAAATACGTTCATTCTCCTGTTATTAAGTTTCAAAAGGATATCGTATACGCTCGTGTTGAGCCTGTTTGCATAATTATGCACTGAAATCACTTTTTTATTGCGTACTCCAAGTATCAAAACCTCATCACCAACCTTCACATCTGAGAGAGGAGAAACATCGATGTAAAATATGTCCATGCAAACCCTTCCTATTACATTCACATAAACACCATTCACCAATACTTGAAAGTTGTTACTCAGCCTTCTATCAAAACCGTCTGCGTATCCTAACGGAACTATCGCCACCCTTCCATTTTTACTGTATTTATATATTCTGTCGTACCCTACAGTCTCACCCTTCTTAACATCTTTGATATACACAATTCTACTGGTTATCTCCAGCACTGGACGGAACCCACTTTCCCAACCGTACAATAGAAAACCACAACGAACCATGTCATGATGGAATTTAGGAAAATGTAATGTTGCAAAAGAGTTGCAGCAATGCACCATGATGTTTTTGTCACTCTTCTTAATATAAGGTAGAATTTTTTTATGTTGCGCTTGGAGAAAATCAACATCCTCTCCTTTCGTAGCAAAGTGCGTAAAAAGCCCTTCCATTTGTATCATACCTGTGTTTGCTACTAGCTTTTGCATAGCTCTATATTCCTTTATAGATGACACTCCGAATCGATGCAAGCCAGTGTCTATCTTCACATGAACATTTAGCGGTAAAGTTAATTCGTGTAAAAAAGAAGAAAGCTCCTCTTCACTAGATACTGTAACTGATACATTATTTTCTGCACACCACTGCACGTTAGCGCTATCGGTTTTTCCGACTACTAATATAGGAGTAGTTAAGTGCATATCACGCAATTTTTTTGCTTCAAAAAAAGAGGCGACTCCAAAAAAGTCAACTTCCCCTTCTAATGCTTCAGCAACATAACTTATCCCATGCCCATAAGCATTCGCTTTTACCATGGCGCACAGCTTAACCCCCATACCTTTGATTTTGCGGGCATTATAAATTAAGTTATCTAGGTTAACCCGATAATCATTAAAATTCTCCATATAGAGTATATATGAAAACAAAAAATAATGTGTTATTTTTACTGTAGATCACGTTCAGTTTAACGCATTACTCTTACATTTATATTGTATAATAACGCTACTGTGTGTATAATTATACGTTTATGCTATTCTTAAATAATATCTTCACATCATGTAGTGGATAAAAAAAATCGGTTGCCCGATCTTATATTTTTCAATACTTATTTCTGTAGAAGAACTATTCCGTCTCCGAAAGCGTTAACTGAGCTTTCAATAACCACTTTAAATCCTATACTTTTTGCAGTATCTACTAGCCATTTCTTGCTTATTAAAAACCTATCTTTTCTTTCAAAAACTTCCTTAGCTAAATCTTTTTGTCCCTTTGCCAATATTTCAGTAGAACGCTGAGCCCACTCAACATCATTCTCTTGCAATCCAGATATGTTATTCCAAAATATATTTTGCACAACTTCTTTTATACGTGCGTTGAACACTAAATCTATACTTTCCTTTGATTGTCCTTGTTTATCTAGCAAGAAGGTTTCCCCTATCAAAACGTACGCCCCTTCCTGTAGTTCTTTATATATAGAACGTAAAAAAACTTCTTTGTTTTGAAGTGGGTCAGATATATAGTTGAATGAGTATACCATCAAAATTAAATTAGCATTTTGCAGATTAAAATTGCCTAGATTCATAAAATCACTTTCCACAAAGGCAATATTTCTAGGTTTTTTCTTCAGTAATTTATTTTGCCCGATAACCAGCCTGTCTTTTACCACATCCACTGCAACTATGCTGGAATTCACGTTTTCCTCAGCTAGTCTTATTGTCGTATCTCCAGAGCCACAGCCCAACTCAATCAAATAGTTAGGCGATATGAGTTTTACTAACTTGCTCACGGCGTCTTGCAGGGTACGGTAAAAAGATGTTTTTGTCAAACAACTCAGTCCGTCTATATCGTTAAAAACTTGCTCTTCTTTTTTCATAACAGTTCATTCCTCATTATATATCCCCTTTAGGATATCACAAAAAACTTTATTTCCAAAACAAATCAAAGAGAAAACCCTTAACTTTAAAACAATATCGTTTCGCTTTTAAAACCGCCAAACTACATCTTTTTCGAGTAACACAACACTGTTATTGTTTCGCCCTGTTTACCTTCAATCTTTGGTGGATAAGTTTCAGTTATATATTGTATAAAGTTTGTAAAACCCCAGTGAAAGTAGATTTGCATATTTCTAATTTCACAAGGCTCAACACCTATTGTAAGCGTGTCAAACCCATTTTTCTTCGCGTAATTTTCCATGTATTTATAAATCTGAGTAGAAATGCCTTTGCCTCGATATTCCTCAACAACTTCCAACTTTATTATCTCTGCTTTCCCTGCACCAGTTAATTTACTATCTTCGCCTTTAAACACAAGAGTTCCCTGACCTATATTCCTGTTCCCATCCCAAGCATAAAAAGTTTTACGAAGACCTTTTTTGTTTTCCGAAACAAAATTTTTCTTCCAAACCACATGGGAATTATCCCCTTGATTTTCTAAAATGTGGTTATCCCACCAGTCATTTAATTCTTTTATCGTTGCTTCTCTAACTTCTATCATTTGCTTTTACTCCATCTGTTCTGTCAAAATATCAACTTGCTTTACAAACTTATTGTATCATATATTTTTTAAAAGCGTAAATCTTTAATAAACAGTATATATGTTTTTTCGCAAAACAAAACTTCATTTTTAACAAATATTTTTACACGAGTGCAACGTGGCTCGCCATAAATATGACATTCCCTACAAAAACCGAATCTACGACTAATATTTTAAAACAAATACATTCATTTGTGTTATAATATAACGTTAAAAGAGGTGGACATGGAACAAAATATAAGAATAAAAAAGAAACGTGAATTTTCAAAAGGTGAAGAAATTTTCAACGCAGTAACACATATTGTTGGCGCGAGTTTTGCCATAGTTGCTACTGTATTGCTAATTGTTTATGCCTCTTTTTCGGGTGTGCATATGAAGATATTAAGTTCCGTTATTTATGGAATTAGTATGATAATATTATTTGTCATGAGTTCTATATATCATTTTCTAAGACGCAACAAAGCAAAACGTGTATTTAGAGTTTTTGACCACTGTTCAATATTTATTTTAATTGCGGGCACGTACACCCCTTATTGTTTAGTCACGTTGTATGATTCAATCTGGGGCATAATCTTACTATCTTTAATTTGGGTATTTGCAGTTTTAGGCGTAACGTTCAATGCTATAAACATGCACGATAAGCGCATAAAAACATTTTCTCAAATTTGTTATCTTTTAATGGGCTGGTGTGTAGTAATCGCTATTGTACCATTACTAGAAACATTACCCCTTGCTGGATTTATTTGGCTTTTACTTGGTGGACTTATGTACACGGGCGGAATTATTTTCTTTGCACTTGGCAGAAAAGTTAAATATTTTCACCCAATTTGGCACTTGTTTGTACTACTAGGGTGTGTTTTCCAATTTATCAGCATTTTCTTTTATGTTATTAATTAGACGTAGCAACCGAATATATTGCCCGTCGTAAAAAAAAATTGCCAGACAACAAATGTGTGACAATTGACTTTCGTAATTTCGTGACTCGGTTATAAACCGATTTTTTGACGAGCATTACTTGTGTAGATTTAAACTTGGTACTCCCGCGGGGACTCGAACCCCGGACCCACTGATTAAGAGTCAGTTGCTCTACCAACTGAGCTACGGAAGCATGTATCGTTTTACGCATAAAATCTTTCTTTAGAATAAAAAAGACTGTTTATGTCTTTAAAACAGTCTTATTATATAATTACCTTCTTCTTTTGTCAACATTATGGATAAAAATTATAATTTATTTCCTATCTTTTGTCCAATTTTTAGAGATTCGCATAATACATCTATATACATTCTTTTTCTAACACCTCACAAGGTTGTTTATCCGCTATGTAATATTCGATACTACTTTTAACAACTGTTAACATTCTACCTAGAGAATTGAGTTTATGATAGCTTTTTATAACTCTCTGCGGTATCGCCGCGTGATCCTTCTGTAAAATTGCGGAGCATGTTTTTTCAATTTTGAGCTGCAGTTTATCAGCTTTAAGTAATAAGTCGAAATATAAATTTAGTTGTTCGATACATTGGTCATCATTTTTTATTAGTTTTATTTTCATGTCCCCTCCTCTTTTTGTTTCGCAATTATCTTGCTAAATTATTATAAAACACTCGTGCAACTTTTTTCAATAGCCACAGCCACCAAAATGCACAAAAAAGAGACTTAGACGATATATTTTCACAATACAAGACATAAAAAACATATTTGCGACAATCTTCTTATCTGTGAAAAACATATAAATAAAATTTATAATGTAGAAATCTTGCATTTTATTAACATTAGTTTATAAATTACAGTTTAAAAGAATAAAAAACAGCTATAATAGCTGTTTGACTATATATTTAATATTTTTAATATAA
>CAYJAP010000038.1:0-6971 GCA_964368425.1 uncultured Lachnospiraceae bacterium
CCATCTTGGTGTACCGATATATCCACAAAAACTCCAAAGTCGATTACGTTTCGAACTACTCCGGTTAATATCATACCTTCCTTCAGGTTGGATATGTCTAACAACTCACTCTTTAACACAGGCTTTGGTAGCTCGTCACGAACATCTCGCCCCGGTTTTAACAACTCAGTAATGATGTCCTGTAATGTTGGCGCTCCAATATCTATACTGTTTGCGACCCTATCTAATCCTTCCCTTTCAACCAACTTCGGAAGTAGAATCACTTTATTTTCAGAGATATCTTTTTCTGTTAGATTGAAATGTCTGAGCAGCTTTTTTACAGCAGGATATGATTCAGGGTGCACCGATGTGTTGTCCAAGATGTTTGTTCCATCGACTACTCGCAAGAATCCTGCGCATTGTTCGTACGCCTTCGCTCCCAGCTTAGGAATCTTTTTCAACATATCTCTAGATTTTATTGCACCGTTTTCTCTACGGAATATCTCTATATTTTTTGCCGATGCTGAGTTTAATCCCGAAACTCTCATCAATAGACTTGGGCTGGCGGTATTAACGTCCACTCCCACACTATTAACGCAATCTTCTACTACACCATCTAGCACCTGTCCCAATCTTGCTTGTGGCATATCATGCTGATACTGCCCCACACCGATACTTTTTACATCAATCTTTATAAGTTCAGCAAGTGGATCTTGTAGCCTACGAGCAATCGAAACGGCACTTCGTAGAGCGACATCAAACTCCGGAAACTCTTCCGAACCCAATTTGCTAGCACTGTATACACTCGCTCCTGCCTCGTTAACTACCGCGTAATTAACAGGTCTGGATAATTTTTTAATTAAATCAGCTACAAATATTTCACTTTCTTTTGTCGCTGTACCGTTACCAATAGCGATAACGTCCACTTTATGTTTTTTAATAAGTGCAGTTAGCCTCTCTTCAGCATCTTCAACCCTACTCTGAGGCGGCGTTGGGTACACAACAGTAGTATCCAACACGTTACCGTTACTATCTATAACCGCTATCTTGCAACCTGTTCTATACGCCGGGTCTAGCCCTAATATTACCTTTCCCTTTAGCGGCGGTTGCATCAACAACGGTTTGAGGTTCAGCTCAAACATCTTTATCGCCTGCTCGTTCGCCTTATCTGTTAACTCGCCTCTAACCTCTCTCTCCAAACTTGGGAAGATTAAACGGCTGTAACTGTCCGCACAAACTTCCTGTAATAATTCCTTGTAAGGACTTCCCTTTTTAATAAACCTTGACCTAATTTCTCCTAAAGAAAGTTCTTCGTCAAGATTGAGAGCTACTTTCAGTAACCCCTCTTTCTCTCCACGATTTATAGCTAGAACCCTATGACTTGGCGTATTTCTAATATCCGACTGATACTTGGCATACATTTCGTAAGTGAATGCACCTTCTTTTTTGTCGTCCAGCTTGGTGGAAATTGTTCCTCTCTCAGATAACATTGCTCTAAGAACTTTTCTCAATTCTGCATTGTCAGATATCATTTCAGCCACGATATCTTTTGCTCCAGCAATCGCTTCTTCGATGCTGTTTACTCCCTTTTCTGGGTCAATAAACTGTTGAGCAAACTCTTCAAGAGGTTTGTTGTCTTGTTTTAATATAGCATCTGCTAGTGCTTGAAGTCCCTTTGCAATAGCAACACTTGCCCGAGTTTTCCTTTTTGGTTTGAACGGCCTGTATATATCTTCAATTTCAGTGAGTGTAGCCGCACCATCTAACGCTTTCTGTATCTCATCTGTCATATTTCCTTGTTCGGTAATAATACGAGAAACTTCTTCTTTCCTTTTACTTAAGTTACGTAGATAGTTTAAGCGGTCAGCTATTGCTCTCAGCTTTTGGTCATCACAGCTACCCGTCAATTCTTTTCTATACCTGGCAATGAAAGGAATTGTAGCCCCCTCATCTAGTAGGCTAATAATATTGCCCGCGTGGTTGAGAGTTAACTCAAACTCCATCATTAACTGTTGTTTTATATCCATTTACACATCTTCCTTTTGTTCTGTTCTATAATATACATTATATCAAAAAAAGGGCAGTTTGGGGAAGCAAAAGCCTATTCTTAGAAAAAATAAAACTCGCTTTCGCAAGTTTTACTTATTATTCTCTCGTGGTGTATTTAATTTGTCTGTCACCCTGACGACTGTGCTGTACGTCGGGTAGGATACAAGAATTAAAATTACCATAAACAAAATGTTTTGTAGCGTCAATGCCGAAAATTCAAAGAACGAGAATGGAATGAATGTCAATGCTAGCACAATCAACACTCCCACCACTGCACTCAACACTGCCCTGAAAACATCAAGTGGCTTGGATATGTTTAACAGTACTATGAATCCTGTTAAGGTTACAACTAGTGCCGCCATCGTTTCCCACTGTCCATTCGTCCCTACAAGCCGATCGAAGATATAACACGCCAGTACATTTATCACCATGATAAGTCCTCCAGGCACAGCTTTAGCAACGATATTTGGCAATAGTTTCCCTCGAATTTTGTGAGCATTAGGTTGTAAAGCCAGGAAGAATGATGGCACTCCTATTATAAGAAATTCTAACAGCAACATGTTGTTAATAGTGAATGGATAAAGTGTAGACGTCGCTATACAGAAAATCGAGACTAGCATTGTGAAAAACGTTTTCATCAAGAATAGAGAAGACGACTTTTGTATATTGTTGACTACTCGTCTACCCTCTGCAACAACACTTGGCATACTACTAAAGTTACTGTCTAGTAACACCAGATGACTTACGTGTCTGGTAGCTTCTGATCCACTTGCCATTGCTATACTACAATCAGCTTCTTTAAGGGCGAGTATGTCGTTAACTCCGTCCCCAGTCATGGCAACCTTTAATCCCTTGTTCTTAAGCGCTTTGACTAATATACACTTTTGCTCTGGGCTTACCCTGCCGAACACAGTATACTTGTCTACTGCTTGGATAACCTGTAATTCATTCATTCCTTCTAGGCTCACAAACAGCTCTGCACCCTCTATCCCCACACGCTTGCTAACTTCACTGACGGTTATAGGGTTATCTCCAGAAATAATCTTAATCTGCACGCCATTTTCTCTAAACCATTTTATGGTTGCTGCAGCATCTTCTCTGATGTGATCTTCTATAACTATCAATGCGATTGGCAGTCTTTTCCCAGGAAGTTTATCTCCCTCAATTTTACCATCGCATTTAACAAGTAACAGCACTCTAAATCCTTTAGATGCATACTGCTTAACCAGATTTTCAACGTTGGCATTCTTGCCCTTGAAAATAAACTCTGGCGCTCCGTACGCGTAAGTTTCGCCATTTTTGAAAGTGACTGCACTAAATTTTTTGGCGCTGTTAAATGGAATAGCCGATACTTTAGTCAGCTCCTTACTGTACCCAAAATGTGTTGCCAAGGCTCTAGAAGTCTGGTTATTGTCCCCTAGTGCTGTTAGCATAGACCCGACAATGTCACCTATCGTCTTAGTAGTCTTCTGTCCTAGATGAATTACTGTATTAACCTTCATCGTGCCGTCTGTAATAGTGCCCGTTTTGTCTAAACACAGTACATCCGTTCTTGCCAGCATCTCTATACTATACAAATCTTGTACGAGTGTTCTTCTTCGAGCTAATTTTATTACTCCCACAGCTAACGCCATACTGGTCAATAGGAACATTCCTGCAGGAATCATTCCCACGATAGAGGCTGCCGTGGTTTTTACAGCACTTACGATAGTGCTGTTAGTAGTAACGTAATAGTTATTGTAAAACATTAGTATTGAGAGTGGTAATATTATAATTCCAATACATAAAATAATTGCTCGTAAACTTTTTAATAAATCACTCTTTGGCTTACTGTACTTCTTTGCCTTTTCTGCCAACTGTGCCGTGTAACTATCGCTACCAACTTTTTCAACTAGCGCTGTACACTTGCCAGACACAACGAAGCTACCACTCAGCAACATATCCTTTGCTTTCTTCTTTACCGACACGCTTTCACCCGTCAATAAACTCTCGTTTACTTCTACTTCACCGTCAAGCACTATACAGTCAGCGCATATCTGTTTGCCAAGCGAAAACAAAATAATATCGTCTAACACAACGTCGTCGATACCAATTTCTATCTTTCTACCATCTCTTATCACCGTAGCAGAAGGTGCAGTGACAAGCGAGATTCTTTCTATCGTCTTTTTAGCACGTATTTCTTGTATGATTCCTATCAACATGTTGATTACGATTACAATCAAAAATACTAGGTTTGAGTATGCCTTAACAGCTATCAACGCACCTGCGACCACAAAACACAACAAGTTAAAGAAAGTGAAAATGTTTCCTAAGAATATGTTAAGATAGGTTTTAGTGTTTTTATTTTCAACCTTATTTGTTAACTTCTCTTCTATCCTTTTAGCAACCTGTCCTTCTTTCAATCCCGTTTTTACATCGACTTTATATCTTGTAACAACATTCTCTTTTTTCTTATTTTTATTACTTTTAGGGGTTCGTTTTCTATACTCATCAGCCGTTAAAATTCTTGGAGATTTTATCTCGTTAACCGGCTTTACTTCCGTCACAATCTTTTCTTCGTTAATAACTACAGCAACTCCTTTACTGTTAGAAGACGTTGTTGGCTTAGAAGTTGTCTTTGTTTTACTATTTGAAGACGGTTTTTTCGTCGTAGACTTTGTGCTAGAGCTTTTCGCTTTATCACTTACATTTTTAGCTGGAACACTTTTTGCGGTGCTCTGAGTCTTTTTAGGTGTTGGTTTTTTTGTTGTTGACTTTTTAGTTGTTGCGGACATAAACTCCCCTTATTTCCATTTGCATTATTATATCATAGATAAAATAAAATTTTAAGTTATTTTTATATGTTGTTGGTAATTATTCTATAAAAAGTTGATTTTTTAAGCCCCCTATCGCTCTTTGCTTAATATTGTACACATAAACTGTTGCTAATTATTACACTCTTTGTTATAATTGTGCGTATAAAAGATACAGATATAAAAAGCGTAAAAGTCGAGGTATATATGGCTAAAGTCACTATGGATAAAATTGTAAACCTATGTAAAAATAGAGGGTTTATTTTTCAAGGCAGTGAAATATACGGCGGTATGGGAAACACTTGGGACTACGGGCCTATAGGGGTTGAACTCAAAAACAATATAAAAAAAACATGGTGGAAAAAAATCGTACAGGAAGGCGAAAACTCTTTCGGTGTTGACGCCGCTATACTTATGAATAGAAAAGTGTGGGAAGCCAGCGGACACGTTGCAAGTTTCGGGGATCCTAAAATGGACTGCAAGGAATGTAAGACTAGACATAGGGCCGACACGCTTGTAGAAGGTTATGCAAGAAAACATAACTTGGAAGAGATAAAACCGGACACCATGAGCAAAGAGGAACTGGAAGAATTTATCAGAGAACATAAGATAGGGTGCCCAAACTGTGGAAAAAACAACTTTACAGAAATAAGAAACTTCAATCCTATGTTTGAAACTTCACGTGGAGTAACTGACGAGAACCAAAATAAGATATATCTACGTCCAGAGACGGCTCAAGGTCAGTACGTCAACTTCGCTAATATACAACGTAGTATGAGGGCTAAAGTACCGTTTGGTATAGCCAACATTGGTAAAGCTTTCAGGAACGAAATTACTCCTGGAAACTTCATTTTCAGAACGATAGAGTTTGAACAGATGGAGCACCAATTGTTTTGTCATGAAAAAGACGCTATGGATTATTACAATCAATACAAACAATTCTCTATGGACTTTTTCAAACAATTAGGCGTTAAACCTGAGAATCTTAGATACAAAGACCACGACAAACTAGCACATTACGCTCAGGCCGCTTGTGACGTTCAATACAATTTTCCGTTTGGTTGGGAAGAGTTGAATGGTACTCATTTAAGGGGAACCTGGGATTTAACCCGCCACCAAGAGTATAGCGGTAAAAAGATGAACTACACCGATCCTTATACAAGAGAAACTTTTACACCAACAATAGTGGAACACACTATCGGCGCAGATAGGCTAGCACTGGTTATCCTCTGTGATGCGTACGATGAGGAAGCTTTACCTGATGGCGACAGCAGAGTTGTGATGCACTTCCACCCTACCGTTGCCCCTTATAAAGTGGCTATCCTGCCTCTACAAAAGAACGGATTGACAGATAAAGCAAAAGAAGTTTATCGTGCCCTAGCAAAACATTTCATGTGTACATATGACGAGGCTGGAAGCATTGGTAAAAGATACCGTAGACAGGATGAAATTGGCACTCCTTTCTGTGTTACTATAGACTTCCAGACCCTAGAAGATGAGCAAATAACTGTTAGAGAAAGAGATTCCATGCAGCAGATTCGTATGCCTATATCCAGACTTGTGGAATATATTAAAGAAAAAGTTGAATAAGTTGTAATAAAACAGTTTACTATCTTCAGAAAACAGAATATAATACTCTCAGAATTTTTGTTTTATATATAATAAGACAGAAGGAGAAATTATGAAGAAAATACCGCAGTACATGAAATGCCCAAGATGTCAGCTAAATTATATTTTAAAGAAAGATAAGTTTTGTGAAATTTGTAAAAGAGATATGAGAGCAGGGGCGTTAGACGATGACGACCTGGATGTAATAGAAGACTTGACGTTGTGTCCGATATGCAAGGTTAACTACTTGCACGAGGGCGAGACGGTGTGTTCTACTTGCTTAGAAGAAAGTGCTATTGAAGATAAGGTTGATGCTTCCGAAAACTGGAAAGATTTATTAGAAAAAGAAGATTCTACTGAGAACGAGGAAGAATTGGATTTATTGCCAATAGAAGATTCTGAGGACGAAGAAATAAGTGAAGAAATGGACACCACTTTCGCAGAGGACTTAGATGACGAATTTGAAGAGGACGAGGACGATGATTTTGAAGACGACTTTGATGACGACTTTGATGATGTAGATGAAGATTTCGATGACGAAGA
>CAYJAP010000039.1:0-6780 GCA_964368425.1 uncultured Lachnospiraceae bacterium
AAATAACTCTTTTAATAAAAGGAATAATTCCTCATCATAATCTTTGTTTTTATTAACTGTTGTTTCATTTTTTAATAACTCAGTAATCCTGTCTACTTTTCCTTTAGGTAGAGCCAATCCACTTAATCCATGAAAAAACTTTCCTAATTCAGTGCTTATATCTTTTCTCTCTTCATCAAAAGACTTATTAATATAAACAGGTCTCATAACTACATAGTCTCTTTTTAAATCAGAGGAAGTACTTGATTTAGTCTTTATTTTCCCTAGAGTTAGTATTTCAGGAATCCTTAACTCAAAACCGGTAAGAGCCATCGATTTACCTCGCTTTTAATTTTCTATTAAAATTATACATTATATCATTTAAATTGTCAATATCTAATATTTTTATATCTAGTAATCAAGGAGTTTTGGACTCCGTTAAATACCAGCATTATCTACACGCAAAATCGATATATAAAATGTGATATACGTGTATACAAATAGTATACCACATAACTGCGAAATGTAAATATGTAAAGCTATTTTATTTTGTAATTCAGAAATATAATTTATGTGCCGTTTACAAATAAAAAAACACAAGTGTTTCACTTATGTTTTATATTTTATTTTTTATCTTACACAAAGCCTAAACTTATTAATATAGCATCGTTAACTGCTCGCATTTTAGTATCATCCACGTCGCCTATTTTCTCTTTTAGCCTGCGTTTATCCAACGTCCTTAACTGTTCAAGCAGTATCACTGAGTCCTTCTGCAATCCATAACGCTGAGCCTCCAACTCAATATGTGTCGGAATCTTCGCCTTGTTTATCTGACTGGTAACAGCAGCGATAATTACTGTCGGACTATATTTATTTCCCACGTCGTTCTGTATAACCACAACAGGACGCATGCCACCCTGTTCACTACCAAACACGGGACTTAAGTCTGCAAAATATATTTCTCCTCGTCTAATATCGCCCAACGCAACACCTCATAAAATAAAGCGTTATACATTTATTTGCTTAACCACTTGATATAAGCATCAAAATCTATATTATCTACAAGCACATCTGTTGAGTTTTCCACCATTCGGGAAGCGGATTTATATCCGTTCTCAATATCTGCCTTACTTATACTATGAGCAAGCATAGAAATTGTGTGCTTAATATCGCTGTTTGTTAGATTATGAACCTGTTTTTGTAAATTAAAACTTAACTTGATTAAATCCCCCATTTTATTACCTCTTTTTCATTTATACGCTTAATTTGTGTACGAAAAAATAAAATATACGCTACCCAGTATATATCCGTAAAAAAGGTAAAACAATCTAAAAAACATCTTTCTTTTACAAAAAAATAACACCCAAAGAGTGTTATCTGTACCATGCAATTTATCGTTAAATTATTCTATTTATTTTACCTTTTCAACCGTCCGGCTAAGATAAAATACAGATTGCAGTACTGGCAAAATGAGTGTGTGTAATATTTATCTGCACGTCAGTAACTCCTGACCGTATCAGAAAACGCTTTGCATTATCCGATAATTCAAGATAAGGCTTGCCACTTTCCTGATGCCTTACTTCAATTTCATTTAGTTCAATGCCGTTATACAACCCAATACCTAGAGCCTTAACGAAAGCCTCTTTAGCAGAGAAAAGACCTGCTAATCTCTGAGTTTTATTTGTCGTCTGATTAACGTAATCAGCCTCATACTTAGTAAAATATCTACCGAGAAATCTCTCATTCTCGATAAACTTTTCCATTCTAACAATCTCTATGGAATCAATACCTACTAACATATTTTCTCCTAATTATTTGAATTAAATGAACTTACTACCGAGTTAATTTCGTCCCAAGTAAATCCTTTGTATGCAAGATGTTGCCTTAACTTCTGTAGATTGCTATTATCCACCACTTTATTTTTCATGTACTTTTCCGCAATCGCTCTAACGACATCTTTGCTCGACTGAAAGGACGATATACTACTTTCTAGTATATCTTTTTTTATTCCCTTTTGCAACAATTCTGATTGTATTTTATACACTCCATACTTTTTCCTGTAAGTCTTTATGTAGGCGTCAATGTACTTCTCGTCGTTTATGTATTCGTACTCTTTTAACTTGGACAGCACAAATCTAACGGTTACTGGTGAATATCCTTTTTTATACAAATAATCTTGCACCTGCTTTTCTGTTTTTATTGTTTTACTCAATAAGTTGGCAACTTTATTCATCGCCTCATCACGTTCAGTTTGCAATAATAAATCGTCTAGTTTTTCTCGTGAAATCTGTAGACCTTCTTTGAGATTATTTTTCACACACACGTACATCTGTAAAGCACAAAAAAATTCGTTATCGAGATATAGGTTAACTCTTTTGTCGTTATTTTTCTGAACTTCAATTTTTGTAATAATCGCCATGCTACATCCTTTCCTTTTTTATCACGTCCACATATGGAATTTCTTCTTCTAAGTTTTTTTGCACAGAAATAACTATCAATTTCGCCTGCTCATTTATCTCTTTTGATAATACTTCACACTCTATACGAGCTAAATTCGCCAGCACTTTATCTAACCGCTGTAAGGAAACTTTCAAGGTGTATTTGTATCTTTCTGTAATCTCTACAATTTCACTCTTCTGTAGAGCCTCTACTGCACAATGAACATACGTCCTGAGTAAAAGTTTTTTGCCAAGTTTTATTCCTCCAAAGTATCTTACAACCACTACTGCAATATTACTCAGCTGCTGTTTCTTTAACACATCTAACATCGGTTTTCCAGCAGTATGTTTTGGCTCTCCCGCATCTGACATTCTCTCTGTCTGAGGTTCAGAAATAATCACAGCGTAACAAATATGTTTTGCTTTAGAATACTTTTCCCTAATATCTTCTAAAGTATTTTCCCAAGATTGCAATGACGATACAGGAAAAACGTATGTTATAAAAACAGATTTTTCTATCTCAATTTTATTCTCTACCATACTCTTTGCCGTCTTCATATCTCCACCTTGTTGACTATTACTTTATAGCTATTGTCATAAAACCTCTCACACATGACAATATCTAAAACATAACTTCTTCTATCACTCCACCACCGAGACATTCTTTTTCTGTGTAGAAAACTACAAATTGTCCGGGGGTAACCGCCCGCTGTTTTTCCGCAAATATAACTCGCACTTTATCCTTAGTAATTGAGACCGATACTTTCTGATCAGCTTGTCTGTATCTAAATTTAGCAAAGCAATCAAAATTATTTATTGCTGGGGTGCGCGGAATCCAGTTTATTTTATACGAAACAAGTCCGTTACTATATAAGGGAGATTCATCTCCTTGACTCACTACTAAAATATTTTCTTTTGTGTTTTTTTCTACCACAAACCATCGTCCAGTTCCAGTAGATTTTCCACCTATATTAAGACCTCGTCTTTGACCTAAAGTATAAAACATTACACCATCATGTTCACCAACAATATTACCATTGAGGTCAACAATTTTTCCTTTGCTTGCAGGAATAAAATTCTTTAGAAATTCCTTAAATTTTCTTTCACCAATAAAACAAATTCCCGTACTATCTTTTTTGCTAGCAGTAGACAAATTGTATTTACTAGCAATTTTTCTCACATCACTTTTCACCATATCTCCAAGAGGAAAAAGTACATCTTTTAAGTGTGACTGACTGAGCTGATTCAAGAAATATGTTTGATCTTTATTATCATCAAGAGCTTTTAACAGATACGTTTTACCGTCTTCTTTTCTGGTGCTGGCATAATGTCCTGTAGCGATATGATCTGCACCGAGTTTTTTTGCGTATTCCAAGAACGGTCCAAACTTAATCTCTCTGTTGCAAAGAACATCGGGATTGGGTGTGCGACCTTTTTTATATTCCTCTAAGAAGTACGAAAAAACTCTCTCTAAATATTCTTTAGAAAAATCTACACTGTAATAAGGAATATCTAACATCGTACAAACTCTTTTCACGTCTTCCCAATCAGCCGCCGCCGTACAACAACCGTCTTCGTCATCTTCTTGCCAGTTGTTCATGAACAACCCTATGACGTTGTAACCCTGCTCTTTCAATAACGCGGCAGCAACCGACGAATCTACCCCTCCACTCATTCCAACAACTACTGTTTTAGCCACGTTTCTTCTTCTCCTCTCCCAGTATCACAGGAACGGTATAGCTCCTCAAAATTATAGCAAATGTGTCTACAATCCATAGAATACATATCACCGCTAAACAAAAGGCTGCTATGTTAAAACCCCAAGTTAAAGCCGTAGATATATTATATCCCCTTGTATCAAGTATTCCGTGTACCATACCAACGGCGAAGGACAGTGTTGATACCACCAGAACCGTCCATGCACGAGCGTATTTGCCTACATAGAAATATCCGCCACCCCACAGACCGAGGAAAATTGTCAGAAGAAGAAGCTTCTTCCTACTAACATCTGACGGCAAAGTTCTAGAGTAATACACCTCTTTCCCTCTACCCTCTTTCAACGCTTGCTTTGCTTTTTTGTTGCTAGCTGTTTTTACCTGTTCGGCACTTATCTTACAGTAAATGCACTCTCCCGTTCGCATACCAGCACCACATATTGGACACTTCATATTTCCCTCTTTTATGTAGTTAGTATAACAAATAACACTACTTATTACAACAAATTGTATTTATGAAATAAAAAGACTGCAAAATCTATAGCCTTGTACATTCTTTTACTACAATTTGCTATAGACCGCTATATACTTACCCTAAACCACCGCTTCTTCTTATAGTATTAGACGGTAAAGTTATGGAGCAGTTCACCTTTTCCCTCGCCCCTCTTTAACCTCTAACGATTTTACACTCCACTCACTTGTAAATAAATTACAGTATATATTTCTAAGCATAAAAAAGACCTCTCTTGAGAGGCCTTATTAATATTATTACGCGTCTATCTTGCCCATATATTCTATAAACTTTAGAACCTGAGTGCTATACCCCAACTCGTTGTCATACCACGCTACAAGCTTTACAAATGTTGGACTCAACATAATACCTGCTCTTGAATCAAAGATACTTCCACGCTCATCACCGATAAAGTCGGAGGAAACTACAAGCTCGTCGGTGTATCCCATAACACCTTTCATTCCCTTAACTGTGTACGATTTTATCACCTTGCAAATTTCTTCGTACGTGGTTGCTTTAGCCAATCTAACAGTTAAATCAACAACAGAAACGTTCAATGTTGGAACTCTAAAACTCATACCTGTCAACTTACCCTTAAGCTCAGGTATAACCTCTCCAACCGCTTTCGCTGCACCTGTAGACGATGGAATAATATTCCCACTCGCTGCACGTCCAGCTCTCCAGTCTTTTTTGCTGCTACCATCCACAGTAAGTTGAGTAGCTGTAGTTGCGTGTACTGTCGTCATCAAACCTTCAACAATGCCGAAGTTGTCATTGATAATCTTCGCCAACGGAGCAAGACAGTTAGTAGTACAGCTTGCCTGGGAAACAACGCTCATCTTTTTGTTGTACTTCTCGTGGTTTACACCATAAACGAACATAGGAACTTCTTTACCAGGAGCGGTTATAATAACCTTCTTAGCCCCACCTTTCATATGTCTTTCAGCTTCTGTAGCTTTAGTAAATTTACCTGTAGCCTCTGTAATATACTCAGCTCCAGCACCTTTCCAATCGATCTCTTCTGGATTCATGTTACTAAAAAAAGATATTTCATTGCCGTTAACAATTAACTTTCCCTTTTTAATTTCGCAAGTACCATCAAATTTGCCATGTACAGTATCATACATCAGCATGTACTTTGCATACTCTATATCGATAAAAGGATCATTTATAGCGACAACTTTTAAATTAGGAAATTTAAAAGACTGTCTCAAAAGTAGTCTTCCAATTCTACCAAAACCATTTATACCGATGTTAATAACTTTTAATTTTGCCATTTTCCACTCCTAAAAAATATAATTATAAAGAACTCTTTACGATTGTATTATACCAAATAATCCCGATTTAAGACAAGTAATTCAGGTAAGATAAATTCTCCATCTTTACGAATCAACTTTCCATCAAAGAATATTTCTCCCCCGCCATATTCCGGCCGTTGGTTTAAAATCAAATCCCAATGGAGAGCGCTGCGATTACCGTTAAAAGCGTCGTCATAGGCATTACCCATAGCCAGATGGATACTGCCGTACATCTTCTCATCAAAGAGAATATCGTTGACTGGCAACAGTACAAATGGGTTTAAACCAAAAGCAAATTCTCCTAAAAATCTTGAGCCAGCATCGGTATCTAAAATATCTATAAGTTTATCGGTATTCGAACCGCACTCTGCCCGAACAACTTTTCCCTCTGCAAATTCAAGAAATATGTTGTCAAACCTGTCGCCATCGTGCATAACAGGTATGTTAAACCGAATATGTCCGTTTACACTATGCTTGACAGGAGCAGTGTACAGTTCGCCGTCAGGTATGTTGCTCTCGCCCGCACACTTGACAGATTTTATACCCTTTATGCTGAACGCCAAGTCTGTATTTGGAGCTACAATACGAACTTTATCCGTTTTACTCATTAAGCGAGCGAGCGGTTCCATACACTTTCTAAGTTTAGAATAATCCATCGTGCAGACTGTAAATAAGTAGTTCTCGAACTGCTCTGTAGGCAGTGCAGCAGATTGAGCAAAGGAAGTAGTGGGTAATTTCAGCAACACCCACTTTTTCTTTAATCGGGATTCAATATGCACCTTTCCGACATAAATACGTTGGTAATCTTGCAATTTTTTATTAGAAACTCCCTTCATCTC
>CAYJAP010000040.1:0-5743 GCA_964368425.1 uncultured Lachnospiraceae bacterium
ATTTTAGAAATAACCTATCTTTTAAAGGGGAGTTATATGGACAACGTTACCGATAGAAAACAGCGTGATAAAAAATATAACGATTATGTCGAGGCTAAAATACCGAAAACGAAAAGCTGGCCAACGCTTTTTTACTCTTTTGGCGTTGGTGGTTTAATATGTGTGATTGGACAAGGTATCGTGGATTCTTTAATGGCTATATTTCCTAAAATGACGCTAGATGTAGCCAGTGCATGGATGTTATGTGGACTGATATTCTTAGCGAGTTTTCTTACTGGTATAGGAGTATTCGACAAGATAGGAGTATTTGCTGGAGCGGGCACGCTTATTCCTATAACAGGATTTTCAAACTCTATAACTAGTCCTGCGATGGAGTTTAAGAAGGAAGGAATTATATTCGGGTTATGCGTTAAGATGTTCACAGTGGCTGGTCCTGTCATCGTTAACGGTGTCGCGTTATCAGTTATAGTGGGATTAATTTATCTATTTTTCTAGTTAAGAGAGGGTTTATGGGTATAAAAGTCGGGGAACAAACAGTTATTTTTGAAAACCCAATCTATGTTAGGGGTTTTTATAGTATTGTAGGGCAGAAAGAGGGAAACGGTAGCTTCCGCGATTTTTTTGATTACGTGCTGAAGGACGATTTGTTTGATGAAAAAACGTATGAGAAAGCTGAGAGAAAGATGATTGAACAGGCGGTGAGCGGCAGTATTGATAGGGCGAATGTAAATATTAGCGATGTGGATTTATTTCTCAGCGGAGATTTGTTGGATCAGATTATCTCTTCTAGTTTTGCAGCAAGACATTTCAACATACCACATATAGGTTTGTACAGCGCCTGTAGTATAATCACCCAGGGCTTGGCACTGGGGGCGTGCTTGTTAGACGGTTCGTCCATGAAAAACATATTATGTGCTACAGGAAGCCATTTTTCGAGTGCAGAACGTCAGTTCAGATTCCCGCTGGAACTGGGTAACCAGAGACCTCCAACTTCCCAGTGGACAGTTACTGGAGCGGGTAGTACATTGTTGTCTAAGACTGGTAAATTTAAGATTAAAATTACTAAAGCAACCTTCGGGAAGGTGACAGATTACGGAATAAAAGACGTAAATAACCTAGGTGCGGTGATGGCTCCAGCGGCAATGGCAACACTCATTGCACATTTTAAGGACACAAAAACTAAACCTAGTGATTATGATTTAATTCTTACAGGCGACTTGGGTAAGTTGGGGAGTGAGTTGTTAAGAGATTTAATGGAATACCATCACTACGAATTAGGCTCTAACTATGGAGATTGCGGGCATATGATATTCTCACGTGACCAAAAAACCTTTCAAGGGGCGAGTGGTTCGGGATGTAGTGCAGCAATTCTCAACTCTTATGTGTTTAAAAAGATAGAAGAAGGAGTGTACAAAAAAGTACTGATGGCGGCAACAGGAGCATTACTAAGTACGTTGAGCAGTCAACAAGGTGAAAGTATCCCTGGAATATGTCATGCAGTCGTTTTTGAAAGAGATGAGGGAAAAGCAGATAAAAAAACTAAAGGAGATAAAAAATGATTTGGTTAATGTATTTAAAAGTTTTTTTGGTCGGTGGATTTATCTGTATGTTAGGACAAATTCTTATCATTAAAACAAAAATAACTAGTTCAAGGATATTAGTGTTATTTGTATCTGTAGGAGTAATAATGGAGGCTCTAGGGTTATATCAACCGTTGGTAGATTTTGCTGGAGCGGGAGTGACAGTTCCGATAACTGGATTTGGCAGAAGTCTGGCAAAAGGGGCGATCGAAGGGGTAAAACAACAGGGAGTACTGGGTGTTCTCATGGGAGGACTTACTGCAACTGCGGCTGGAATTACTGTAGCGGTGGTATCTGCTTACCTATTCGCGCTAGTATTTAGCAGTAAAACAAAAAAATATTAATCACGATTAACCAAATTTAATCGGTATTTCATTTGCTTATCCAGTGTTTTTTTAGTTATAATAATATATATAAATTGACTTGCACATTTTATATATTAAGAGGGAGCAATGGGAAAGCCGACAGAAGAAAAGGAAGAGAAAAATATTTCTCCCAACGATGACGTAGTTTTGTCTGACGAGCAAATACTTGCTCAAAAGAGAGCTTGGGAAGAGAAACAGAGAGAACTGTTAAAAGGTGTTAAAGCATCTGATGACCAGACTAGCAAGATTAAAATAGTATATTTTTTTGCTATTCTTACAGTTCTGTTTTTGGTTGCTATTATTTTTATCATAGGCTACACTCTTTCGCCAGAGAAAAATCCTAACATAGTGAAGATAGATATTCCGCAGTACGATTTTTGTACGATTGAGATTGCGGATAATAGTAGTATAGAGATGGTAAAAGGTTCGCCATTCACTTTTAGAGTTATACCAAAGGAAGGCTATACTAAAACAGATTTTTTAGTTTCTTTCAAAGGAAGTAGGTTGACGGAAGAAAACGGTAAATATCTTATATCGGCTTTCTATGGAACAGAAGAAGAAATATTGGAAGTTATTCTAATAGTATAAATTCATATTAATAAAAGCTACCATCATGGTAGCTTTTTTACGGAACTAAATTTAATAGCGGGTCTAGCTTATCATAGTAGAGGTAAGTTTGAGGAACTTTTCCGACAATGATACTCTCAGATATAAGTACCTGCTGCTCCGTGCTGAATTTATAGTTTAATAAGGGGAGCACTACGCCCACTTCTGCTTTTATATTTAAATATATTTTGTGGTTTGTTTGGTTAATTCCTGCACTCTCAAATTGGCTTAAAAACGAGCAAAGTACTGAGCCTATAGGTTTAATGAAAATATTTACTATAGGTCCTCTTCCCACCATCATCGGTATGCCTGAAAAGTTTCCTAAAGGTACTTGTATACCACCACTTCCATACTGTTCGATACGTCGCTCAGTAGTCTGTGCTAAATCTCGGCTAAGGTTATTTATCTCTAGAGCGTTGGCGTATATCAACGATACATTGCCGTCGTTGTCATAAACTATCTCTATTAAATCATCGTAGATAATGCTGTTCATTACAACGTCAGCTATAGCGGAGTTAATTGCCTTACTGACTATTGCATCACTTTTAACTTCTACGGTATTTAAGATAACAGGGTTAACTGTAATTGCAAACAGAAAATATATAAGTCCAGCGAAAAGAAGTAAGGAGACAAAAATAATGAGAACTTTTTTCCTTCTCAAAAAATTTTTAAAACGTCCTCTTAACTTTCCTCTTCTACACATATAAAATTATATGCTGGACAAGGTATACTTATGTTGCAGATATTAGCTTTACTCTCGTAATTTATTGATTTAACTTCTGTTATGTGATATTATATTTTGTGTAAATATCAGGAGCTCAAAATGATTTTTTTCGATAATGCAAGTACAACAAATATAGATGCTGCAGTTCTAGATACTTTTATCAGAACTAGTAAAGAGAGGGGATACAACCCTTCAGCTTTATATTCTCTTGGTGTTGATGCCCATAAGATTATTGACGAATCGAAACAGTCTTTACTGCGTTGCTTAGGTGGAATGAGTACCGATAATATTATCTTTACAAGTGGAGCAACTGAAAGTAATAATCAGGCGCTGTTCGGGTGCATTACCAAAAATAGTAAAGTGCTTGTATCAGAGGGAGAACATCCATCAGTTTATAATACGTCCAAAGAATTATCTAGCAGGGGATACAATGTTTCTTACGTGAAACTAACTCGCTCCGGACAAGTTGACATCGATGATTTTACACGTAAGATGACGCCCGATACGTCGTTTGTCAGTGTGATACACGTAAGTAATGAGACGGGAGCAGTTAATGATATAAAGCAGTTACTGGCTATCGCTAAGAAAATAAACCCTAAAGTTATATTCCACTCAGATGGAGTACAAGCTTTTGGTAAGATTCCTTTTAAGGTATGTGACATAGATGTAGATTTATTCTCTATCAGTGCACATAAAATAGGCGGACCTAAGGGTGTAGGAGCTCTCTACGTGAAAAAAGGAGTTGCTGTAAAACCTATACTGTTTGGTGGCGGACAGGAAAGAGGGTTGAGGAGTGGTACAGAGAACGTTGCTGGAATTGCTGCTTTTGTTACGGCTGCAGAAATGAAATGTAAGAATGTTGATAAAAACTATAAGAAAGTTACAGAAATAAAGCGTCAGCTGATAGAGTTATGTAGAGAAAAATTTCCTACTTTTACTGTCAATGGTTCAAGCGATTCTCCTTATATTTTGTCTTGTAGCTTTGGAACAATCAAAGGAGAAACGCTGTTACATTTTCTGGAGAGTAAGCAAATATATGTTAGTAACGGCTCAGCATGTAGTAGTAAAAATGCAGATAATCGTGTACTGTCGGCCATGGGAGTTGACACGCGAACTCGAGACAGCAGTATAAGGGTTAGTTTCTCAGATAAAAATAGTGTGGAAGAAGTTAATATGTTTGTGCATGAGGTTGGAAAAATAGTAAAAAAGTAGGTGGACATGGATAAAAAGTGTGTGTTAATTAGATACGGAGAAATTTACCTAAAAGGTAAAAATAGAGGATATTTTGAAAATTCTCTTATTTCTAATATTAAGAAAAGTCTTACTGGGATAGAGTGTTATGTATATAAAATCTCAGGTCGCTTTTTGTTGTCAGATTACGATGAGAGTAACGAAAATTACATCTTATCCAAGTTGTCGAATGTGTTTGGAATACAATCTTTTAGTAAGGTTATAGAGATAGATACTAATCAGGTTGACATCGAAAATTTCTGTAAGAATATTGAGATAACGGATAAAACATTTAAAGTAGAAGTTAAAAGGGCAGATAAAAGTTTTCCTATGACATCTCCACAGTTAGAAGCTCATTTGGGAGGGATTGTACTAAGCCGAAGTCCTGAGTTAAAGGTAGATTTGTTCAACCCCGAGAAAATAATTTATATAGATATTCGCGAAAACAAAAAGACGTATATATTCCATGAGATAATTAAAGGGGCAGGAGGAATGCCTGTAGGCACGAGTGGAAAGGGAATGTTACTATTGAGTGGTGGTATAGACAGTCCGGTTGCAGGTTACATGATGGCCAAAAGAGGGATGAAGCTAGATGCTATATATTTCCATAGCTTTCCTTATACTGGCGAACAGGCAAAACAGAAAGTAATTAAACTCGCTGAAATCTTGAAAGAATACTCTCACGATATACGTTTGCACGTAGTTCCTTTTACAAAAATTCAAGAAACTATTAACGAAAAATGCTCAGTTGAGTTTATGATAACCATCATGCGTAGGTTTATGATGAGAATTGCTGAGCGTGTAGCCACAGATAAGAATGCTAAGGCGCTGATAACAGGTGAGAACTTGGCACAGGTTGCGTCACAGACTGTAGAGAGTATGACTGTTACAGAAGATGTTGTGAATAATATTCCTGTGTTCAGACCGTTAATAGCTTACGATAAAGAAGAGATTATAACGGTTGCAAAAAAGATTGGTTCATTCGAGACATCTATTTTACCTTTTGAGGATTGTTGTACGGTTTTTGTTCCTGAACATCCCGTTACGAAACCTAAAGTGTATAGAGCAGAACGTGAAGAAAGTAAAATACCTAATATGGAAGAATTGATAGCGACAGCGGTAGAAAATATAGAAATAATAGACATTTAAAAATCTCTTAGGAGATTTTTTTAAGCTAAATGTTTTGTTTTCTTAGATAAGTTATTTAATTGACTTTTGTATGGCTATATAATATACTC
>CAYJAP010000041.1:0-5713 GCA_964368425.1 uncultured Lachnospiraceae bacterium
CTCCTTGTACTTTTATAGTATACCCGATTAACACAATAAAGGCAATTTGTTTCATTAAACTTTTGCAACAAAAAAGCCCTGTAAATTACAGGACTTTGTCTATTCTTCGTCATCTTTCGTTTCTTCCGACTCTTCCTTTTTTTCCTCAGCACCTAGATTCAGTATTCTATCTATATCCTCAGTGCCCAGAGATATCTTCGGAATTGTTGGACTTGAAATAACTCCTAACACCACCAATGCTCCACATATAGATGTTATTATGTTATTCACCAATGCTTCATCAAATTCGAATCCGAACGCTTTTCCTATCGACTGTGCAACAATGATTAATGCACCCGATATACTCACCCAAAAACTATAGCTTTTTAACTTATTAGTAGTTTGTTGCTTCATTCTTCGCCTCCTTTGTTAAACATTTTATTTTAGAAACATCCGCGCCCCTTCTAGTAGGACGCAGCTCTTTCAAATCAATTTTTATATCTTCAACATCTTCTTTTATTTCAACAACATCTTCTTTAATCGACTTAACTATACCCAGCGAAGTATTTAAGTGAGAGATGGTATTCTGATACTTAGATTCTCGTCTGTGGCTATCTCTTAGCTGGTAAATTAACAAGCCAAGGAAAAGCACCGCCCATATCCCGTTGGATATTGCCAGATTGAGTATCTCAGTCCACATCATTCTTCAACCTATTCTTCAGCACCTGAACATCTTCCCCTAACCTAGATAACAACTGCGGATTACTATCCAAGATAGCGTACGCTGTCTGCACGTCTAAATCTTTTAAATACTCAAAAGAATCTTCTATCAACAACTGTTTGTTATAACTATTAACCGTTTCTTCTCCGTACTTTTCTACCTGCTCTGTGCCCGCTTCATTTCCACCTAATTCTTGTTTTAATTGGGTAAACACGTTCTCACTGGAGATAACTTGCTGATTTCTTTCTTGTTGTAGATTTTCTTTTTCGCTGTTGACCGCCGCTATTTTTTGTTGAATATTATTGATTAAAGATGTTAAATTTTTGACTTGAGTTATATTTAATTTGTTAATTGCTTCTTCCTTTTGCTTATGCAACTCTTCTACCTGAAGATGCAGCTGTTGTGCTTTTATATCTAGAGACGATATAACACCATCGATCTCTTTATAATCTCCTATCACAACGCTGGGTTCCTCTACAGAAGGGCGTGCATTTTGACTTTTCAGGAAGATATCGTTAGCCTGCTCTGACACTTCTTTAGACACATTATACTTATACATAATCCCTCCCGATTCAATAAATTTTTGCAGGTTATGGAGATAAACTCCACCGTACTTCATGCTAATACCTGTTGTGGTTTGTTGATATATCAAACGATAATGATAGCCCTGAAACCTCAATCTCTTTTTGGTTAGAGAAAATATCTAAAGCAAATACTTTACCCTTTAATGCAGTCTTTATCTTCTGCATCTTATCTTTTCCCTTCACCGTAAGTTTCGTCGAAGCAACATCGCTGATAATCGTTATCTCAACATCGGTCTTTGAGTAAACCGTCAAACCTCTCACAACTTTATCCACGCCAGCATAACCCAAATCGGAGAAAGCAGAACACCACTTTTTCTCTGTTGATACATCAGCTATGCCTCCCGAATGGTCAACTTCACACAAGTGAATTTCGCCGTCGGAAAGCCTCGTTCCTGCTATAACTCGTGACACCTCATCGTCATTTAGATTACATAACAGCGTTACTTCTACTCCCCTCATGAGATTTATCTGCATTGTGTTAGTATCCAGTTCTAACAGACAGTTGTTCTTGAACGTCTGCAGATTGTGCGGTCCGGCGTCTGTTTCATCAAATTCCATGTTGCACGCCAGATAATATTTCGCGTTGTTCGCTGTTGCACAAGATTTATAGTTTAACTTGCCCTCTATATATTTATTTATAGGCAACTCAATCTTTTGTGCAGTTGTGCCGTTGAAAGAGTATAGTCCGTCTTTCAGTAACATAAAAATCTTATCACCGCACGGACATACTGTATCCATGTAGATTTTACTTTTAGATACAAAAAGGTGCTTGATATTAAAGACTCCGTCCTTCTCAGTTATAGCCGAGATACCGAACTCTCTAAAAACGTAAAGTGTTCCTTTAAAGTTTATCAACTTCTCTGCGTTCCCCCGTTCATGGTCCAAACGTATCGTAATGCCGTTGTTTATCTCTTCTTCCCAATCCAGCTCGGTTTTCGCCGGAGAATATGTAAGACTTCTCTGCTCTCCTCTAGGTATCGCGAATAATCTGTCTGCGTATATCGTCATCGCAACAATGTTTAAAGCGGTGTCAATTTTATGATAGGTAGAATGCGTAAATAGGTATACACCTGCTTCAGTAGAGAATATTAACGCTCTACCATGAGAGGAAGTGGTGGTGTCAATAACAACCGGTTTCTCTTCCAGTTCTATACTTGACACCTGGATAAAAGTCGGTGGATAAAAGTATAACAGGTAGTTGTACAGTTTTTTATCGGCACAGTACACCACTAAATGCCGGAAAAACTTGTTATTCCCCGAGCCCGGCATGAACCTTTCATATATCCACATCGCTAGAACCTCTCCGCCCGCAGGATCTTCTAACTCCTCAGATAACCTTTCATCACGAGGATACATAGGGGCTTGTAGTCGATTGACACCTAGACCTGTTTTTAGCACGTTATTGTTATAATTTACATTATAACTGATGGCGCTTTTTTTACCGTTGATTAAAAATCTCTCTCCCCCTAAACCTTCTTTGAAGTATGAAAAAGAATATATTTTGCGTGATTTAGATGGTACACTTAATGATTTTTTATAAAATATCATAGCCAGCTCCTCTCTTTTAGTTTAATATTCCCTAACTTCTTAACAACTCCTTGAAGAGCATTCTTGAACTTGTTGTCCCATATCGCAGCATCATCATACATACCTGTGACAACACAGTACTCACTGGCCATGCCGTAAGCATATATCTGCTCGCTGATATGTATACCAAAGGTATTTACCGTGGATTGCTCCGATAGAGATGGCGGGAAATATGCAAAAGAGATGTTAACTTTGCTCTCATCAACCTTGATATATGTAGGAAAACAAGAGAATCTGGAAGGTGTACCATTTAATCTTTTAACACTTTTTATGTTCATTATTGTTTTATCGGATAAGTCTGAATATGCAACTTTTCCGTCGTTGACTATACACTCCTTCTCTTCGATGAGTGGAACATACTCAGTCGCGATTGTATTGTTTACGATGTTGAAACAGTTAGTTAACAGTGTAGCTGTCAACTCATCTTCTTCTGTGACCGTTTCCCCCTCATCAAAATATCCGCCTGAAATAAAATTATTAAGCTGTAGGAGTGTTGCAGTTAGTTTGATTACATCTTTTACTATCATTTTTCCTCCTCACTAAATCCAAACATCCTTGTAAGAATTTTTATCATCGAAATCTTTACTAGCCACACTATATCTAAAAATTTCCCCAAGCCTGTTCTGACTTAAATACGTTGTTTCTTGCATATTTTTTTGCTCTTGTCGAGCGTTATGCTCGTCAATTTTTCTAAACTCTGTGAAGTAGTCTATATTGCGTGTCTTACATAAATAACCTATTAATCTCATATCCAGTTTCTGGTTAGGAACTAAACAAAAGAATGTGGTTTTATCGCCCTGTTTTGTATGAACTTCCAAACGCTTTTTCTTAAGACTGTACACAAGAACAAAGTTGCTATTAATCTTTTTTATTCGTTGTGACAGGCTAAATACATCTTTCTTAATTATCTTAAACATCTTCACCTCTAAAAAATACAGGGTGGGCTGACCACCCACCCTTCAACTGTATTATTTTATATTTCTAATTAACGCCTGACCATTTGGTTTATCACAAATTAAGTCTGCATATTTCACTAGTGTTGCACTGTAAGTTGGATATCCGGCATTTTGTTTTATAATTTTACCGTCATCTCCTTCTAACCACTGCCAATCACATAGCTGATGTAAAGTAAACTCTTTCGTGTTTAACAGATACATGCCATCTTCTCTTGCAAATCGATCAGAAACTACAGGAATACCGTTATAAGATATTGCTTTGTAACCACCTTCAAGAACCAAAGTTTCTATGCTCTTGTGATAAGCATTTAGATACACTTGGTATCCTCTTTTCACAGCACTGGAGCAAGTGATAAAATCCACATAGCTGCCAGATACTTCTTCTAAGTGATCGATAGCTTCTTGCATATCGATGTCAGAGATTTCTGCGTTCAAGTTTTTGTTGTACGCAATTAACCATTTATTAGCACTTCTTTCCACACCGTACAAAGAACCTCCTTGATTGAAAATAGCTCCCAATCCAGTAATTTCTTTTCCGTCAAAAGATCCACTCATATGAATACTGTTCACCTCATCCATCATCTCAGTAATAGCTTTTTCTACAGTAATCTTTTTACTATACCTATCGATAGATATAATTCTATTGTTAGAACATGCCTCTATGATACCATTACCTGGATCTACAAAGTCAACCAGCATCCCTTCCATTAAATTTTTAACGCTATCGACAGCAAACTCGGTATCTCCGACGTCTGCAGATACTGGGCGTGCGACAGTCCCCGATCCATCTCCATATAACATTCTGCCTAAGTTAAAGCTACTTGCTTTAATTAAGCTCTCCATCTCTTCATTTAACAGGTTAACAAAAGCACCAGAACTGTGTTGAGATGCTCTCATCGCCTTGTCAGAGATTTCGATTGCACCATAAAGGTTTTTCAAAGTACTTACGAATTCAAGATATTTTCTAGATGAAGTAGTAGGCAATTTGCCAGTCTCATCTCCCGCTCCTATTCCTCCGTTAATACCAACAGATACAACCTTTCTGATTTCCTTTCCCCAAACGTTAGCCGAAGACTGATTAATTTTACCCAATAAAGGGTTTGCGTTTGTGTTTAATTGTTCCGTAACAACTCCTAAATAGACGCTCTTTAGCGCCTTATCTGCTGTTGATAAAGTAACCATATTTCCTCCTAATTTTTAAATAGTAGTTCCGCCCACTCACTGGCTTCACGTAGCGTTTTAGGTGAGCGGTTTGAGGACATATTCAGATGACTACCCTTGCTCTTAGAAATAACTGTTGGAACGTTATTTTTGTTAAGAGAATAAAGATAATCCTGAATAACTTGTGTCCTGATTTTTTCGTTAGATAAAATATATTTTTGCAAAAAATCTTCGTCTGAAATAATTTCAGAACTATCTTTGAACTTTTTTGCAAGAATGGTGTTATATGCCAATTCTAAGCACTTAGGCTGTGAGGATAACTCATCGTCGTTCATTAACATTTCTACAACTTCATTTACTATACTTGAAGCATATTTGTTATTTTCCACGAAAGCTGTAACCTCATCTGCCCATGTAGCAGACATATATCTTGGTGTCTTAACATTTTCTGTCGATACTTCACTTTCTTTTGTTTGTTCTAAACCGTTATCGTGCACCACGTTTGAGACATTATCAAGACTATGTTTTTCTAACTCGCTTAGTTTTTGACATTTACGGGTAAACTCTGCTTGCAGATTATTATAAGCTTCTAATAAACTCTGCTCACTTTTAAATTTCCCTAAAGAGGAGCCCTCTGGCATATCAATCGATTGTCTAACCTCTTGATTCTCCTGTGGTTGTTCCCCATTCATAAGTATATCTTCCACCTTTATCCTCCTAAATGT
>CAYJAP010000042.1:0-5686 GCA_964368425.1 uncultured Lachnospiraceae bacterium
GAACAGTTGTAACACTTCTGTATATATTTTTAGATTTATTTCATACACTGACACACAGTTGTCATAATAAGTGATATATACTCGAACAAATGTTTGATAATATTGCAGACAAAAGCGAGTTGGTCTATTTTTGTACAAAAATGTATAATTTTACAAAAATATGGCATAAAGTTTTGACTTTGCAAAATGCTATCAATTATAATATGTAAAATTATAGCTAAAATAAATGAGAAATAGCTATGATATGGAGGGGTAAATGATATTAAAAAACTGGTCTTTAACGTTCCTTAATGTTTATAAGTATCTCGAAACAATATCTAATTCTATTGATAAGTTGGTACACAAACAAGTTTTTGCTTCTTCCTTCTGTAATCAGACATCAACAACTACACTTAATAACATGAACAAAATAATAGAACTGACCGAGAGAAAGAAGAATATAATAAACCTTAATATAATAATACAACAGTGCATAACAAAAATGCAGCCTGGAGATGCTAAACTTCTTGTGCTATTCTACAAAGATGGGATGAAATCTAAAGACATTTCCTCTCTGTTAAATATTGGGCAACGGACTTTTTTCAGAAAAAAGGTGTTTGCTGTTAATAGCTTTTCAAAGACTTTGAAGTTTATGGGTTATGATAGTAGTTATTTTGATGAGATGTTCAGAAATGAATTTTGGTTGACTCAGGTGTATCACTCTGTCGTTTATAAAGGTATAGCCAATATGTTTGATGAACAAAAGGCAGAATATCAGTTTCTGAAGAGGTTGGTTGCGGACTTGTCTAAGGTTAACACTAAAACGTTTAACTCTTGTGGCTAAAGTTCTTTATCATTGTACTCATCGTACGACGATAAGCTTAACTTGTCTTTATACTTTCCTTTTCTTAATTGCGGTAGTTGTTCTCGTGGGTGGAACATCAAAAAGATTATAAACAGGCAGGGTATGAGTATAGACACTATCACGATAACACAAGTGGAGTTTGTTAGCGGGTTTAACAGTTGGCTAACACTAGTACTGGCGGTAGACAGTTGTTCGGTATTTTGAGGAATAAAGGTTAGGTTTTCGGTATAGTTTTTATATACGTAACCTAAATGTCCTTCGTAAATAGTTAAATACCAAACATTACCCGAGAAATCCATCACCTCTGCACCCACAATTTCTCCGATAAAAGGCAGGTTTTTACTTCCTTTAGACAAGGTGGCGATAGTATTATTTCCGCTGGTGATACTGGGTGATGAACGAAGATAACGTGAACTTTCATCTGTTATATCAAAAGTTATATTTTTAGGATAGGGATTCGCAGGAGCACCATTGACGATAGCGACCTTATTCTTTTTCAAATAACCAATTATACCGTTGTAGTTAACTTTATAAAAAGTAACGTCAATATCGAGAAGCACTTCAACAAAATACGTTTCTCTAATGACGCACCATACGTTATTGAAATTGTCGCTTGCTTCGGGACTTCTATACAGTAAAGTGTTAGATTGTGTCACTCGAGCGAAACCCAAAGAATCGGCTGCAGATATTTTTGTAGCCGGTGAGATTAACACAGTGAGCACAGAGATAGAAATACAAATTAAGGAAAAGAATTTCTTCATAATACCCCTTTTATTTATTATAAATGATGTACATAAAAAGGGGTTATAAAACTATTGTATGATTAGAACTAATATTTAATTATTATGGAGAAAAAGACTATTCTTGGTAATTCTTACACGACATAATTTGAGGAGGTAGGTAATGCATGAACGAGAAATTGTGTCGCAGCTTTCGAAGATTCATGGCGAAATACAAAAAAGACAGAGAGAAGATAAACTTCAGAGATATAATAGCGGAGATAAACTACATGTAAAACAAATGGAGTTTCACAAGTGTAACAAGAAGAACAGATGGGTTTTTGGGGGAAATAGGACAGGAAAGACAGAGTGTGGAGCAGTAGAAACAGTGTGGTTAGCACGAGGAATACATCCGTTTAGAGCTAACAAAAGAGATACATCAGGCTGGGTGGTTTCATTATCCACACAAGTACAGCGAGATGTGGCACAGGCAAAGATCCTACATTACTTGAACAAGCGATGGATAAAAGATATTATCATGATCTCGGGTAGTAAGCAGTCGCCAGAAAATGGCGTTATAGATGTAATTATCCTGGAAAATGTCTTCGGTGGTGTGAGTAGAATTGGGTTCAAAAGTTGTGATCAAGGCAGAGAGAAATTTCAGGGTGCTAGCTTGGATTATGTGTGGTTCGACGAAGAACCGCCGTACGACATTTACATGGAGTGCAAAATGCGTGTGGTGGATAGATGTGGACAGATATTTGGTACTATGACTCCTCTGAAGGGGTTATCATGGGTGTACGAAGAGATTTATATAAACACTCGAAACGACGAAAACGTTTGGTATTCTCAGATGAGCTGGAAAGACAATCCTTTCCTTGACAGAGATGAAGTACAGATGCTGGAAAGTAGTCTGTCTGAATGCGAATTACTCTCTCGCCGAGATGGTTTGTTTTATCATAGTGGAGGGCATGTATATAGTGAGTTTGATGAGAATATTCACGTGATAGAGCCATTCAATGTGCCTCATGATTGGTATGACAACATCTCTATCGACCCCGGTTTACGTAATCCGTTGAGTTGTCACTGGTATGCGGTAGACTATGACAGTAACGTGTACGTCATAGCGGAACACTATGAGGAAAACCGACCTTGCGATTACCACGCGGAAAGGATAAAAGAGATAAGTGATAGATTAAATTGGCATAGAGCAAGTAACGGAATGTTACAAGCGTTGATAGATAGTGCTGCTATGCAAAGAACGTTAGCGAGTGAAAAAAGTGTAGTGGAGCTGTTTTACGATAATGGTATCCTTGTTAACCCCAAAGTTAATAAGGATTTATTTTCGGGAATTTCGAGAGTTAAAAGTTTTTTCAAAAATGCTGAGGGTAAACCGAAGATTTTTATATTTAAAACGTGTGTGCATTTAATCCTAGAGATAAAAGGATATTTCTGGGGCAATGCCGATGTGCCAGTAAAAAGAGACGATCATGCTTTAGATGAACTTAGATATTATATTATGAGTCGTCCAGAAACAAAGCTATGCAAAGTCAATAAAACGCCTATACAACGGGATAAAGAAAAGCTATTCAATCGTATAAAAAGAAATGTCAGAGGAGGAATATATGTCAGCTAAGAAAAAAACTACCGTGACGATATTGTCGAATTCAGGACTTAATATTAAGGAAGACGTCTTCAGGGCACTACGAAACAAGGCGATGGGATATAAGACGGAAGAGGTGGTAGAAGAGTTCATTGTCGAGAACGGTAAAACTGAATTGGTAAAACGTAAGGTTTCTTGTAAAGATTATCCACCCGATCTATCGTCCATTATGTCGCTAATAGAAATTATAGAACACAAAGAACTTGCTGTTGAAGATATGACAGACGAGGAGTTGGAGGCGGAAAAAGAAAAGTTATTACAGTTGTTGAACAGTATTAATGCATAAATATACATTTTGAGGAGGAGGAAATGGAGATACAACCTATAAATATTAAGATCAAATGTGACGCGATGGGATGTAAGAACCAAGCGGAGTATTGTATCAAATTTAAGAAATTTATCGTTGCAAGTAATATGTACTTTTGTAAATCGTGTTTAAAACAAATCTATGAAAGTGCGGGGAAAATACTAGTTCCTAAAAGCCCAGAAAATATTATAAAAAAGAGAATAAAGGAGGGAAAATTGTAGTATGAAAAAGTTGGAAAAAAATAAATTATCTACTGAAGAAGAATTAGTTGCCAGCGTCATTCAGGATTTTAAACAGCGACAGTACGATCGCAAAAAGATAGAAACTAGTTGGCAAATCAATATAAATTTTTTGGTAGGAAATCAGTATTGTACAGTCAATAGCCGTAACGAACTTATCGATTACGATAAGCAATATTTTTGGCAAGAGAGAGAGGTCTATAATCATCTTGCGTCTATACATGAATTACGTTTGAGTAAGTTGGACAGGGTTCGTCCTTCGTTGACGATCATACCTTTTTCTGACGAGGAAGATGATGTTGTGTCTGCAAAAATTAGCAAAAAAATACTACATTCTGCTATCGTGGAGCATGATATAAAGAAAAAAATATCAGAAGCTACGATGTGGAGTGAGATTTGCGGAAGCTCGTTCTATAAAGTCTCTTGGAATGCTCAGTCGGGTAGAGTGGTGGCTGTAGACGAAGAGGATAAATCTATCTATGAAGGCGACGTGGAGATCTCAGTTGTTAGCCCTTTTGAGATTTTTCCGGATAGCAACTGTCACACGAAAATAGAAGACTGTAAGAGTATAATACATGCAAAAGCATACCACGCTGATGAGATAAAAACTATATGGGACATAGATGTGGACGGTGGGAATCTGGATGTATTTACACTGGATAGCATCAACAATATTGGTGGTTTGGGATACAACGGATTAAACGTCAAAGCAGGAACTACGGTTAAGAAAAATCATGTGTTGGTTATCGAAAAATACGAAAGCCCAACTAAGGAATATCCGAACGGCAGACTGTTGATTGTTGCCGGTAATAAGCTGGTTTTCGACGGAGAATTACCATACATTAATCAATGGAAAAATGCTCGAGGATTTCCTTTTATACAACAATCTTCTCTGTTATCGCCAGGTAGTTTTTGGGGCACGAGCGTAATCGAAAGATGTATACCGATACAGCGTGCATACAATGCTGTAAAGAACAGAAAACATGAGTTTTTAAACAAGCTGTCTATGGGTGTATTGACTGTAGAAGACGGCTCAGTCGACACCGATAATCTCGAAGAAGAAGGTATGTCTCCAGGTAAGGTTTTGATATACAGACAGGGTTCAACTCCGCCGAAGCAGATGTCGTCAGGACAACTTCCGTCAGACTTTGGCTTAGAGGAAGACAGGTTATTAAATGAATTCGTTGTTATAAGTGGCGTATCAGATTTAGTGCGTAACAGCGCCATTTCTTCATCGACTATGAGTGGAACAGCGTTACAGTTATTGCTGGAACAAGATGAATCCCGCTTGGTAAGTAGTGCTGAGCAGATACGTCAGGCGGTCAAGGATATAGGTAAGCACATTTTGAGACTGTACAAGCAGTTTGCTGTACTTCCACACACAAGTAAGATTGTAGGCGATGCCAATACGATAGAGATATTTTACTGGAAAAATACTGATATAAACAGCGACGATGTTGTCTTTGAAGCGGATAGTGAATTGAACGAGACGCTTGCTCAAAAGAGAAGTATGATTTTTGAAGTGCTTAACGCGGGATTGTTGCACGACGAAAATGGAAAGCTGAGCAACTCTATTCGTGGAAAAGTTTTAGAACAGTTAGGATTTGGGGTTTGGGAATACTCTCAAGATCTGCATTCGCTACAGGTTCGCAGGGCTAATAGAGAAAATTTTGAGGTTATGAGCACCGGTAAAATTAGCAATCCAAAGGAAATTGATGACCACAAAACACACATTAATCAGCACATCACTTACATGCTGGGTGAAGAATATTCTCGCATTATAAAGAAAAAGGGTCACTTAGAAAAAGAGATATTAAATCATATAAACAAACACAAAGAGATGCTTTCTCTTCAGAACGATATGTAAATATAATTATATATAGAAAATTGTTCTTAAGTGAACACATAATTGCT
>CAYJAP010000043.1:0-5545 GCA_964368425.1 uncultured Lachnospiraceae bacterium
CAATTGAGATAACCAATGTCAAAAATGGTACATTATTGTCTTAACAAAAAAGATGAACTTCTGTTCATCTTTTTATTTTTCTCACTTTATTTCTTTCATTTTTCCTTATCATTTTTTATTTTTTCATTCTTCTCTCCTACCTGCCTTCCCTTCCTTTTTGATCTCTGCTTCTCTTATCTCCTTCACCCTACTTTCTTTCTTCTTTCCTTTTCCTTTCTCTTCCTTCTTTTTTCATTTCTTAAGCCACGCTTCTCCTCTCTCGCTTCTTCCCCCTATATCTCTCCTTTTTTCTATACAAATAGTTTCTTAAAAACATCTCATTAACAAACTCTATAAAACTCCCCACGAATTCCATCACCACTAGTTATACCCCACCTCCTCCCGTCAAACAAATATTTTATTTCACTTCCCCGCAAATCATTTTGTTTATTTTTGTTTATATTATATAATATTATCTAATACATAATACTCGCGCATATATACTACATTATCAACTGTACGCTTGTACACTTATACACTTGTTTGAATCGTGCATAACTGTGTGGAAAATATACACAGCAACATATAAACAAAAAAAAGAAACAAACTAGCTTAGGAGTTCATATGAAATTTATTCCAAGAAAAACACGGGTAAGAGCAGAGGTTTATCGAAACGTCACCTTTATGGATATTGGTGTAGCTCTTGTTGGAGCGATAATCGCTGTCTTAATTTTTAGCAGTAATATCCCCTATAGTTTATATATCGGACTTAGCGTTGTATCCTTCTGGATTATGATATTTATCCCAGTAGCCGACGGTGTAAAGATGTATGCCAGCGTGTTCTTAATATTTAAGTTCTGGGCGTATAAAAAGAGCTACAAGAAGGTCTATAAGAAGAGAAATGAAGACATCCGCAGAGTCGTTCCTTTCCTAGGAATAGCGATGGATAAGTTTATCGATTACGGTGACTATTATGCGCAAGTAATAGAGATAGATCCTGTTGACTTCTTCTTGCTGGAAGAGGAAAGACAAGAGCTGCTGCTGAGAACATTCTCCAACGCTTTTCAACGGCTAACTTCTACACAGAAAATGACTATTATTAAAACAAAGAAACCAATGATCTTGGACAATAAATTACGACTAGAGGACTACAAGTTCTCCGAGCTGTTAAAGATGGGAGAACATAAGTATTACACCGATGCAGAGATAGAATCACGCAGTCCGGTGTTTCAAGAAAGGCTTGATTCCATACGGTTCTTAAATGATGAAGAGAAAGTATTAGCCAGTCATTACTATTTAGTTATATACGATACGTACCGAGATACCTTAGACTCCACTGTTGTGGGTATCGCGGCGTCATTAGCATCGGGCGTAACTCCGATAAACACTAGTGTTTTGGCGGGTGACGACCTACTAGTATTCTTAAAAAGCACTTTCTCAGATAACTTTAACGAAAGAGATTTGGACTACCTGTCCCCTGAAGAAAAGGTTAAATGGGTAATGCCAGAGGAAATAAAGTTTAAAGTGTTTTCTACTCAAGTAGACCACAAATTCTATCGTTCATTCACCGTTACAGATTATCCTATCGAAGTTCCAAATGCGTGGCTATACCCTATCTTCGAGCTTGAAAACTGTCGTGTTTCTGTGAATTTATCTATGCTGGATAAAGTCAAAGCTGAAAGAATGTTGGATAAAAGCTTAATGGAAATCGAGATGAAATTAAGCAAGGCAGCTAAGAGCAGTAAACAAATTGAAAACCAAGCACATTATGAGACATTAAAAGAGTTGTTAACCAACTTAAAAAATAATAACGAAAACTTGTTTAACGTAAATATTCATATATTTGCGGAAGACGGAATGAAAAAAGAAGTACGTGCTGTACTAAAGCAAAATGGCTTCAAGTACGCAGAAAACTTCGGTCGGCAAATTGATGCTTTCGTTAGCAGTAACATAAGTAGATTAGACACGCTAAAACTTTATGAAAGAGGAATTCATACCACAAGTTTAGCGGCTATATTCCCTATGATAAGCAGTAACTTGCAAGACGAAAGGGGCTTCTATTTCGGTGTAAGTCTAGCTAGTGGATATCCTATATTTATAAACCTATTCGAACGAAACAACGAGCGTGTTAACAGTAATATGGTTGTACTAGGAAAATCTGGAAGTGGTAAATCTTTCGCAACGAAGACGTTATTGGCGAACTTAGCGGCAGACAACGTCCGAGTGTTTATTCTAGACCCTGAGCGTGAGTACTACTCGCTGTGTAAAAACCTGGGTGGTAAATTGATTGACGTTGGTAGTAGTGCCAACGGAATATTTAACCCTTTCCATATATTTACTACACTGAAGTCGGATGAGGGAGAGGACGACGATAGCTACAACGCACACTTGCAGTTCCTTGAGCAATTCCTAAAGATAATTTTGACAGGAATAAGTGCTGACCCGTTTGAAGAGTTAAACTCCATCATCGTTGAAATGTACCAACAATTTAACATCACACAAGTTACAGATTTATCAAAATTGACCCCAAAAGACTACCCCGTTTTCGACGATTTATTAAAGATAGTTAACAAAAAATTAGCAGCTGAAACAGATGAATATCACAAGAGGAACTTGCAGACAATTCAAATTTATGTCTCCAAATTTGCTACCGGTGGACGTAACAGCAACCTGTGGAACGGCCCAACAAGTATCGAGACTAACGAAAACTTTATCTGTTTTAACTTCCGTTCGCTGCTGAACAGTGGAAATGACATCATCGCCGCTGCTCAAATGTTGCTGGTATTTAAATATTTGAACAACGAAATCATCAAAAATAAAGACTTTAACGATAAATATTTCGCTGAAAAAAGCAGGATGAAAAACGTTCCTGAGGACGAGTTTAGAAGAATAATAGTAGCCGTCGACGAGGCACACGTGTTCATCAACAAGAAGTACCCTGTCGCGTTAGAGTTTATGGCACAAATGGCTAAACGTATAAGAAAATATCGTGGTATGCAGATTGTGTGTACGCAGAACATCAAGGACTTCGTTGGTTCGGAAGAAATCGCTCAGCAAAGTACCGCCGTTATAAATGCCAGCCAGTACTCCATGATTTTCTCGCTCGCTCCAAACGATATCACCGACCTTATCGCTCTTTACCGTAACGCAGGTGGAATTAACAAAGACGAGCAAGACAATATCGTGAGTGCAGGTCGAGGAGAATGTTTCTTCATCACAAGTCCGATGAAAAGAACTTTCTTAAAGGTTGACGCTCTCAACACAGCCCGTTATCTATTCGAGCATGACCCAGACACTGAAGGCGTGGAACAGTTGTAATTTACTGCAAAATTAACTTATCCCTTATAACTATAGATATTAAAAGACGTGTTTAATAGCCGTCTTTTTTTGTTAACACTTACTTGATAATGGCAACACTTAAGTCACATATATGCAAATAATTTATTATTTTTTCTTTAATAAAGTTGCCTTCTTAAACATTTCCCTTTTTTCAGTTACAACTCCATTTTGCATTTTATTCGCCCTTTTAATATATATGAGCACTCGTGCATATGGGCGGATATGTACACATCCCATGTGCGTACGTGTGCTCTCCTGCCTGCACACATACGGGCATGTATACGTGCGTACCTACATGTATGCGGGCATATATACGTGCGTGCGCGCGTGTATAAATATATTATATATATATAAAATATAGTAAAACGTTTGGATTAAAAAATTCATTATGATAAAATATTTTATGAAAAGACTTATGTCTCGAGATATCGTCAAAAATATACAGAAGAACTGAAATTATGTATATGAACAAAAGAGTTGATTAGGGAGTTCCGTATGAGAAGATTGAACTGGAATAAAATACTTAATTTTTCGCTAATACTGTTAGCGACTTTAACTTTCGGGTTAGTAACAGCGATGTCTTTGTTGCGTCCTAACTATGTTAAGAGTGCTACCACCCTTGAACCAGGACTAGTCGCATTAATGACAAAGACCAATCGAACCGGCTACTACTACGGCGAAGACGGTTTTATATACGGAAGCGAATTATCTATCTCTGACCCCCTTGAAGAAGAGTTTAGACTTAAAAACAAGTTAACTGTTCAAGACAACACCATCGGATACATAGACTACATCAGTGTGATTAACACATATTTAAATGATGTATATGGCAGCGCAACTATTACAGGCACAACTGAGGAGGAAAAATTTACTTCCATTCAGAATTTCTTAACTGAATTGATTGTTGGGAATGATGATTTAAAGCCTTTTGATATTACAGCATCCACGTCCACTGAGTCAATCTACATGCAAATCAAAAAGCATTTGGTAGCAGGAGTAACTACTACTCCAACAGCCACAGCAGATATCATAGAAATTCGCGACATAGAATTAAGCGACTTTAAAGAACTTGACATCGAAGAAGCTGACACCGAAGAAGCTGACACCACTAAAACCAAAATCCTGAATATCATTGCCGACCATTTGGATGTTTCTCGTTTTAGCTCTGTGTTAAACCTTGTAGACTTTTTAAACAGCAACTACTCTTTTGGTATAAGTAAAACACAAGTAGTTAATGGTAAAACATCTACAAAAACTGACTTACAATTATTATCTGAGATAATTGTTCAGTTTCAAAAATTAGAAGCGGAAGATAAAATCAATCAACTGCTTTTCTTAGATTACGTTGATCTACAAAAAGCATTAGATTATGCAAAGTTAATCAGCGCTCAGGATTACATAGCACTAACCAAAGTACTAGACAATATCTTTGAACAGAAGATATTTACTTTTGCCGCAGCAAGAGGCTATGACTTTTTGACTGATTATAGTGCCTCTGTTAGCGCGGATGTTCGTACGGCCTTAAGTGGGATTTCCGGACAAGATAGTTTAAAAAACATTGTATATTATTTAATCAAAGATGGTTTTTTTAGTACTGATAGTTTAGACGTTTTGTTTACTAATATCCTCCAAGACAACCACATAATCGCGAGCAGTTTAGCAAGTGTTATAAACAACAAGCAAGCAGGTGCAATTACCAATACTTCAACGCTTGACAGTGCAAAGAGTTTTCTCAATCTAAAGAATAACTTTAAAACAAGCCTGAACGCTGAGGAGATAAAAGACAGCGTACTGCCTTATGTTAACTTAATTAAAATATTTGACCGCATTACAGAAAGTCTTGACGAAGGAAATAGGTCAACCTTTAAAGCAACCGCCTTCAACGTTGGCGACGCAATACTAATGGCGAAAAATAAAGAGCTGATGGATGACGCTATTCTTGAAGAGATTCTTGTATATACTTACCTTACAGACAATTTTGGCTCGAAAGAATTGGGCGGCAACGCGTTCACAGCAACTACCCGTTTGGGCGTGGTGGATTATCTGCTAAATAAGATTGGCGGAGATATCTTCTCTGATACTCACCCTACTCCCCCTATAAACTCAACATCAACAATGAGTGATATATATTCTGCTATATTAGATAAATTAAACTCCGTTGTGGTGTCTTTGGGAGACAAAACAATAACCACCTCCACTATTGCAACTGTGGGCGACGTAAAATCTA
>CAYJAP010000044.1:0-4976 GCA_964368425.1 uncultured Lachnospiraceae bacterium
GGTTCCAGCAAAATCCAAAGTCGTTGTGGCAATAGCGATAGAACAAATAGATCCAACAGTAGATGAATCCAACTGTAATTTTACAGGTCTTCTCTGGGGAAGTTTGTTTATTAAAGAGGCTACGGGGCAGTCATAGAGCAGTAATATAAAATTAATAGGCGTTAATATAAAGTTTTGTAAGCTGAAATGGTTCAGTTGTTTTGTAACCGAACCAAAAAGCCGAAACAAAGTAAGATAGCTTTGTTCAGAAAAAGCATCTTCGCATAAATGATGATATAAAAGTCGAAGGAATAATCTTTAGGGATAAAAAGATGGTAATCTTGTTAATAATAATGACAGCAATCTCATATATAAATATTAATTTATGTATGAGGGGTTGTTATGCATTTTACCATCAAAGATAATTTTGAAGATATAATAAAAAGTGTTTTACGCAGGGATAAGATAAAGATAACAAAAATTCCGACGGGCTGGACGAATTACGTTTTTCACGCGGTAATCAGTAACAGAAAATCATTTATCTTTAGGTTCCCGCGTAACGATTTTTTTGCAGAAACTCTTATAAAAGAGGAGCGTTTTACTCCCTATATAGGTTCTAAAATAACTTTCAAAGTTCCCGAGATACGGTTGTTTTATGACGAAAAGCGCCCGTTCACTATGCACAAATACATGTCAGGCAAGTCCCTTACGGAGTGTCATAAAGACTTAACAGCTCGACAGAAACGTCGTCTTTGTAGAGATATTGCGAAGTTCATAAAACAGGTGCAGTCGCTGAACCCACCTACTAGTGAGCTGACGACGTTATCGGCTTTTCTGAAAGGATTGTCTGAAGTGGGATCGGAGGCATACGACTTGAGGCGTCATAAGCATTTGGTTGCTTTAGAGAAGCGAGGCATGGTTTTGAGCCATGCAGATTTTAATCCTGGAAATGTTTTAATAAACAGCAGAAACAGGATGTTTGCCGTCCTCGATTTTGCCTTTCTCTCCTATACGTCGGATATTATTGATTTATCAAGGATAATTGGCAGGTTGCCGGAAGATTATTATGAGCTGATGATAGGTGAGTATGAAAAGGCAATGGGTAAGAAAGTGGTTCGTAAAGATGTCGAGCAGCTGATAAAGATGTGGGAGTATGTTGAGCAAAAATACATAGCTTACATGAAAAATAACCACCCCGACGTTGTTTTACCCGATTAGTGGTTATATAACAGTTGCGTATAAAAAGTTTCTTTGCTTGCTAGTAGCTCTTGTTCTGAAAAATAGAATGGGGCTATCTTTTTTCTGTGTTCGGCAAAAAATTTTTCACAACATCCTATTTGTCCCATATAGCACGGCAAACTATCGAAAGCGTTCCACATAATGCAGTAGAAATATGGATATTTCTTTATCCAAAACTTCATGCCTACAGGTAATATTTTATAAAAATAAAGGGATGAGGAAGGGGTTATTATCCGTCCGTATTCAAGTCCAGTCACGCCAGTTTCGCGTTTTCGTATCAATATATTGCTGATGCTTTTATTTACAGATAGTATGTGGAAATTAATATCGTACTCGTTTTCTATGCACAGATCAGCGATGAACTGTTCAAATACTGGGTGAAGCAAAGTCACTTCTAAGATTAACAAAAACCCTCTCTGCACGGCCAGCTTTACCGCACAACAAAGGCATTTTAGTGCGAAGCCGTTCGTTTTCTCTCTAATTAGTTGCTGTCCGAATTGTGAGAGAAGCTCGTTGTACTTGGGGTGTAGAGTTGAAAAAGTGCGCACGGCTATTACAAGCGGTTGTTCGTTGTGTGTCAGACAGGTGTTTAAAATAGCACGACTTACCTGTGTAGTTTTTCCGCTACCGCTTTGTCCTCCTATCCGATGGATAATTTTTTTAGATGTAAAAGTTGGTGGCAAGGAATCACAGAATTGTTTGGCGATGCGTTCTATCACGTCGTTGCTAGTATCATCTATCCACGTGGTGGTGTTAATGTAATCAAAAACTGCTGAAAGCTTCATATTGTATGGTATGTTGATGAGAAATATATTATGTTCTTTATATACCAACAAAGGGATATATTCGTTGGAACAAAAAATAGGTGATACTTCCACTTGTATCACCCAGAATTTTATATTTTAATAGTGATAAGAGAGTCCCTACCACCTGCTTTATTTTTTCAGAATTTCCTGCACTACTTCTTCGCTATTAGTTGTGATACCGCTGACGCCCCATTCCAGTAAGTTTTGCACTTGGTCTGGCACAGTCAAGGTCCATACTTCTAGTGGAATACCACTCGCTTTGAGGGAGTCAGCTACTTCTTTGGTAAGAAAGCTATAACTAATGTTGCAAGTCACTTCGTTCTGTCCATTTCTGAGTGCTAGTATACTTTCTTTTTTGTCGACAGACATTGCAAGTGTTAGATATGCAAGCCGTGCGGTGGGTTGAGTTTTAGAGATATTTTTTAGTAATATTGCTGAAAAGCTCATATAAGTTACGTTGTCTACCATCTTGTATCTTTCTATAATCTTTAAGAGATCTTTGAGTTCGGATGTACTAGGTGTAGTTTTAAGTTCAATATACGCTTTCAGATTTAACGACGAACATAAGGAGATGAACTCTTCAAAGGATGGTATTTTTGTACCCGTGAATTGTTCTCCTTTATGTGCCCCAAAATCGTATTGACGCACTTGCTCGAAAGTCAGTTTTGAAATATATCCCACTCCGTCGGAAGTAGCTTCGATGGTTGAATCATGCAGCAGTACGGGAACACCATCTTTCGTCCATCTAACGTCGCACTCTACATAGCTAAATCCTCTAATCTTGGCCAGGACGTAAGAGATGAGAGTATTCTCAGGCGTATCTAAGAAAGAGCCTTTGTGCGCAATTATTTTGTGTGAATGGTCAGTGATAATTCTTTTTTCAGGCAAAGAATCGTTGAGTAGTGCGTTGTTCCATTGCTCTAATGTGCCTGAGTATTTTTTATTGTACTTTGTATATAGTGAAAATGCTTGTTCTGGCAGGGCGGGTTTGTTTTCCTTGCAGCTTGGAACAAAGAGCATGGTCAGACAAATGACGAAAAATAATGAAATAGCTTTCAGGGTCTTTACCATGTGCACCTCAATATTTACTGTAAATAGGATATACAAAAAGGAGGCAAAAGTCAATTAATGAACGCGCAGTAAATTTCTATAACAGAAATATGTTTCCTATTATGTTTGTGAAAAGTGGAGAAAGTATATATAATATAGTTATGATAAGATTTGAACATACGGGAGAGAATTCGGTTATTGCTAAGGTTTTGGAGAGAAAATCGGAAGGGTTTTCTTTTGGTATTATCCAAAAACTTTTGAGAAAAAAAGATATCAAAGTGAATGGAAAGAGAATTTCGGAAAACATTAGTATTAAAAGTGGAGATATTATAGAAGTCTACATCGATGAAGGCAGTTTAAACACGCCTTTCTATGAAATAGTGTATGAAGATAATAACATTCTCATAGTGAACAAAGGGATAAAGCTAGAGGTGCAAAGTGAGAATGGTCCAAGTTTAGAGCAGATGTTGGCTAAACTATACGTTGATAAAGCGGTCCGCATTCAGGCGTGTAACCGCATAGATACAAACACAACAGGACTAGTAGTATTTAGTAAAAATGAAAAGGCTTACAATGAAATTGGTCAGGCATTTCGAGACCAGGCGGTAGAAAAAAAGTATCTGGCTGTAGTTTATGGAAATTGCAAGGAAAAGCAACAGACACTTACTCATTATTTAATAAAAAATCCAGAGAAGAGTATAAGTCGAGTGGTGGACAAAGAACTGTCCGGTAGTGAAAAAATAGTCACCGCTTACACTGTTTTAAATCAAAAGGCGGGATTCTCACTCTTAGAAGTTTCTCTTGTAACCGGAAAAACGCATCAAATTAGAGCTCACTTAGCCTTTATCGGTCACGCGCTGTAGTTGGCGATTCAAAGTATGCGACAAGAGAACAGTTTAATAGTACAAAATACAAATATCAGTTGTTAAGTTCCTATAAGTTAAGATTTAGGTTTAAAAAGGAATTAGCTTATTTAAACGATAAGGTGTTCGAGATAGACTCTTCGTTTATCAGAAATGCGTTCGAAAAATTATAAAGAGGGGCGGTATGCAAAAGAAAAGAGCGGTTATTATAGATGCTGACACCGGAATAGATGATTCTATTGCGATAGCTGCTGCTGCTTACATGGATAACATAGATATAAAATTAATTATTGCGTCTACGGGAAATACTACAGCAGAACAGGCAGCGATTAATACGTTGAATATTTTACACTACATTGAAAAAGAAGATATACCGGTTGTGCTAGGAGCAAGCTCTCCTATCAGCAAAAAGACATTAAAAATATCTGCTCATGGTGCAGACGGGTTGGGCGGATATAAGTTTAAGTCCCGATCAACCAAGCCTGTGCGCGGGACTGTAGAAGATGTCATTCACAACACGTTAAAAACTACAGGGGGTAAGGTTACGTATATATGTTTAGGACCGGCTACGAATTTAGCTAAGTTTTTGCATAAATACCCTGAGGATAGCAAAAAGCTATCAAAAATATATTTTTCGGGTGGATTATTAGAGGAATCTAAAGAAGGTGAGAAGCCTTACCTGGGATTCAATGTCGGATTTGACCCTTTAGCAGCAAGCTATATTTTGAAAGCAGGCATTCCGGTTGTCATCTGTCCTTCTGATATGGGACATGTTGCTCATTTTACTAAATCAGATATTAAACAAATAAAAAAGACAAATGTTACTGGAAAAATGTTTGGATATATATTTAAGTCGTACAAAGATCGCCATATAAAGATTGGAGCTGCCAATCATGACCTTTGTGCTTTTATGAGTTTTTCTCACCCTTCCATCTTTAAATACAGAAAGGCAAAGGTGTCTATTAAGTATTATGAAGGGTTAGCAAGTGGAGTATTAAATTTTGATTTCGAGTCAGCGGATAAACCTGAGAATGTTGTT
>CAYJAP010000045.1:0-4878 GCA_964368425.1 uncultured Lachnospiraceae bacterium
TTGGTGGGCCTTCAGGGACTTGAACCCCGGACCAACCGGTTATGAGCCGGTTGCTCTAACCAACTGAGCTAAAGGCCCAATCGAATCAGCATCTCTATATTATGAGATTGGTCGGGGTGAAGAGACTCGAACTCCCGGCCCCATGATCCCAAATCATGTGCGCTACCAGCTGCGCTACACCCCGAAAACTCCCCAATTCAGTGCTGACAATAAGATTTTACACTATGACTATTCGCTTGTCAAGAAAAAAGTTAGAGAAATTTTATTATGTGATAAAATAATATCCCTAAAAACCTAGATAAACAAGATGTGCTTTCATTTAGTCAGCACATTTTCCGCTTATTTAGTTTATGTGACTTTATTCTGCTTAACTGGCTACATTTAGACAAATTCTTCAGATCCTTCTTCATAGTGTATATGTTATTATATTACTGTAGGAGAAAAATGTTTATGCAGATAAAAAGTAAATGTAATCAGGGGACACTATACATCATGTTGTGTGGCGAATTAGATGAACATTCTTCACATTATACTCGATTGGTTCTGGATAAAACCTTGGATTCTAACTCGTATAAACAAGTTATTATCGATTTATCCGACTTAGAGTTCATGGATAGTACGGGTATAGGTGTGCTTATAGGTCGCTATAAAAAGATTAAAAGCAAAAAGGTTCCAGTGTATATATGTAATCCTAACGGAACTATCGAAAAAATATTTAAAATGAGTGGGCTATATGAAATAATGCCTAAAATAAGTTAGAGGAGTTTTTTATGAGTTATAGTAATGAAATGACAATAAAGATTCAGTCTTTAAGTGAAAATGAGGCTTTTGCAAGGGTGTGTGTGGCAAGTTTTTGTTCAGTATTAAATCCCACGATAGAGCAAATAGCTGATATTAAAACTGCTGTTAGTGAAGCCGTTACTAACTGTGTTGTACATGCTTATCCTGACTGTATAGGCGATATCGTCATCAATGTTAAGTTAACTGAGAAAGACGTCTACATAACTATCACAGACTTCGGCGTGGGTATAAAGGATGTTGACCAGGCACGTGAACCTTTCTATACCAGTAGACCCGAATCTGAGCGTAGTGGCATGGGTTTTACTGTAATGGAAAGCTTTATGGATGGCATGGTAGTTATGAGCAGACCTAACTTTGGGACAGAAATAAAATTAACCAAAAGGCTAGGAGCGATAAAGTGTGTAGTTGGAGGTTAAGAAATGCTGGAATTCTCAGAAACACTCAAGTTAATCCAAAAGGCGCAGACGGGGGATGAGTATTCTAAAGAAAAGCTGGTGGTAGAAAATTCGCCGCTAATTAAGAGTGTAATTAAGAGATACAAAAGCAAAGGAATAGATTATGAGGATTTATATCAATTAGGAAGTTTAGGGTTTTTAAAGGCTATTGAAAACTTTGATGCTAGTTATAACGTCAAGTTCAGCACTTACGCAGTTCCCATGATTGCGGGCGAAGTGAAGCGTTTTTTGCGTGATAATGGCATAATAAAAATATCTCGCAGCGTAAAGGCGATGGGTATATTGATTAATAAGTATGTCGATCAATACAATAACGATAATTTGCAATCACCAACTATAGAAGAAATCGCTGAAAAATTTGATATCTCTACACAAGACGCAGTGTTTGCCATGGAAAGTTCTCGAGCACCTATATCTCTATATAGCCATGTAGGCTCAGATGACGAGAACCGACAGCAAGTACTAATAGATAAAATACCAAACAACAATCCGTTGGATGCTGTTATGGACAACTTCACGTTGATGAAAATAATTTCGACATTGCCGCCTCGAGATAAAAAAATTATTTTATTAAGATATTTTAGAGATAAAACTCAGAGTGAAATAGCGAAAGATTTGGGTGTATCCCAAGTGCAAGTAAGCAGGTTAGAAACAAAAATTATACAAGCCATAAGAGAAAGAATAGTAGAATAAAAAACTCCTGAGGGAGTTTTTGTTATGCTGGTTGTTGTTCGTTCAATAACTCAATTTGAGTTGTATTTACTTCTTCCTGTATTTTTTCAGAAGTTAAAATGTCATTTTCAGAGTTTGCCATTTGGGGCTTATCTTCTTTTTTACTATCTACAATTTTATCAAAATCTAAAGTGTTTTCTAAAACAATATTGCTATCAGAAGATGTTTCTATAGGCGCAGAGGTTATACTTAAAGTATTGATGCCATTGTTCACTGTCCCACGATTTATCATATCAATGATAGTGTTGTAACCATAAGTATCTATGTTTTTATTGGTACGATTGAATCCTCTTTCGTTGTACAATGGATTACCCATACCAGTACCAGAAGTCATTCCTCCAGCTCCATTGTTTGTGCCGTTGTTGAGATTATTCTGTGTTATAATACTGTTTTGGAAACGTCCGTTAGGAGCATTAACACCTTCATTGTTATTGTTAAATCCCACACCATTATTGAAGCCAGTATTATTATTCATCATGCCAGTACCAGTACCATTATTAATGTTACCATTTCCTAAATTATTACCGTCTACTACACTCTGATTATTAACACCATTATTGATATTATTAATATCATCGTTACCATTGTTCACGTTATTATTTTGTGTACCATTGTTTCTGTTATAAGTATCTATATTAGAGTTCGTGCGGTTTTTATCTAAATTTACATCTTTTTTATAAGTATCAACATTTTTATTAAATGTTATCTTTCTGTCAGCGTTATTGGTGTTACTGTTTCTATAAGTGATGTTATTGTCAATATAAGCATCTATGTTGGCATTATCGACTGTATTTTCGTAAATATCAATATTTTGATTATTATTGTTATTTTGCATTTCTGTTACAGGAGTTTGTTCTGCAGCAGGAATATCTGTTGTGTTTTCATCAGTCACTACGTCTGTGTTTTCATCAGTCACTATGTCTGTATTTTCGGTTGCATTATTTTGTGTTTCTGAAGAATCATCGGACGTTTTTACAGCTGGTTCAGTGGTAGGTGTTTCACTTGGAATAGAGGGTATCGTTGTACCATTTTCGTTGTTTTGTGTTGTTTGGTTATCATTGTTATCTGTAGTATCAGTAGTCTGCTTATCGTCAATAATAACATTATTATTTATCGTGTCATCTACTATTGGCTCTTCTAGTGCAGGTATATCTGTTGCTGGTTCATCATCATAAGTTTGAGCTTCGATGATTAAATATTTTATCTGTTCTAAAGTTGCAATTGCACTTTTAAGATATGTTATTCTTGTATCTAAGTGATTAAGGATAGACAGGTAGTTGCTGTTGATTATATCTATCCCTGACGCTAAGAAAGCATTATCTGATTTGTTAATCTTAGTAATGGAGTTGCTTAACTGTCCGTTAGCTTTTCTTAATCGGGATATAGTTAATTTCATGTCGTATATGTAATTATTCAGAGCTTCTAACTGAGCATTGTTTGGTACAAGAACCCCACTTAGAATTTCATCGTTTATTTCTTTAACTTCTTTAATGCAAGATAATAAACTTAGTTTGCAATTCATTAAAGTATTGTTTGCTTCAATCACATCTGAGTTCATAGCATACATCTGCTGAATTTTTTCCATGTAGCTATTCACACGAGCATCAGCGTCAGCACTATCTATCGTAGATAAATATCTAGGGGTGTATCTGATACTACGTAGAGCAAAACTTTTACTCAGATTATCATTTGAATTAGTAATCTGATCATCAGTAGTTTGATCGTCAATCTTCATGATATCAGTAGTTTGGTCATCAACTTTCATGATATCGGTAGTGTTGGTAATTACATTTTTTGTTATATTTTTCTGTTGTGTAGAGATATTATCGGAGGTTTGTTTTGTTATCTTATTATCATTCAATAACGTAACATTATAATCGTGGTTGTTAGGTGTTTCAGTCGCTATACTTGCATTCTTGTTTGTAGTTTTACTGTCTATATTGACAGCTTTTTTGCTATCTGTAACACCTGTATTTGAATTCTCAATAGGGATTGAGCGGGTTATTTTCTCTTTATTCTTCCGGTTTTCATTTTCAACAGTCCTTTCCGAGTTATTACTCGCATGCAGTCCTTCTTCAACTATTCCTTGTACTATTTCCATCTTAGAGCTACCTAAACTAGTATTTGTAATAGAATTACTTGCGCCTAATCCCAGACCGCTGTTTTGAATTACTCTATTCAATAGTTGAGAGTATAGATTTTTTATTAAAGTATTTTTAAGAGAAACCATTAAGTCCTGGTTCATCACGTTTTCCATCGCTTGTTTTTCTGATGCAGAACAACCTTCATTTGTACTGCTAGACGTGCAATTTCCCGCTTGATCACAAATATATGTTAAGCAGTTATTGTTTTCGTCAGTGACGTAGAATGTGCAAGAACCATCGACGTTGTTACAAGAAGAAATACGGTAATCTTGTCCGTTATATTGACAAGAAGATGAGTTGCCATTTGCACCTGTGACAACACACTGTCCATTTGGTAGGCAAGTGAATGTGTTTCCTGATGTGTCAGAAACCACTGTGTTACCGCTACTATCGGAAGATTTTTTACAACTTCCTGCAACCTCTGCGTTCTGTAATACCGGAGCAGAAACGGCTAGAGCGTGTTTGTCCATATTTTTTTTGCTTGAATTGCCGGGTGTAAAGTTTGGGTTTACAGCAGCCAAAGATCCCGCATTTATACCTTTAGTGTTGCTTGGCGCATAAGCCGTTGCCACTTTACCCATAGGATAGATGTCGGGATTGTTTATATATTCGTTTTCTATTGTGTCTAACTTATTGACTGTTCGATTTAGTTTATTTAACTTATTATCTAGATTTTTCGCTACATTTATAGACGATGTATTGGCATCTGCACATGCAAAAAAAGTCACTGAACACAATATTAACGC
>CAYJAP010000046.1:0-4757 GCA_964368425.1 uncultured Lachnospiraceae bacterium
AGTTATTGTAATTTTCTATAAAACTAATCCTAAAACCGCCATTAAAGAAATAAATGCAATCTGTAATACTATTTGCATTAGTATAGTTCTGCTTTGATGCAGTCTAAGGGATTCGGAGCCGAGCGAAGCGAACGCCCTCGTGAGAGCATGCAGTTGGAGTTTTCGCATATGCGAGCACGAGTACACCGAAGGAGTGAGAATCTCAAGTTTTACATTTATATATCTGGTGCACCCTAAGAGATTCGAACTCCTGACCTTCGGTTCCGTAGACCGACGCTCTATCCAGCTGAGCTAAGGGTGCGTATACTTTAACGTGTTGAAGATGCCGTATGGAAACCTCCAAGCCTTTACATTATAAAATATGTGTCTGCAAAAGTCAATGATTTTGTAATTACAAGAGATATCTTTTTACGACTATATTTTTACTTTTTGGCAACTATTATCTTACAGGGATTTGTCTTTTTTGCATGTCGTTCACATTGACAAATATTGTGTCAGCAGATATACTTACTGTGTGGGAATGTAATATTTTATGTGACACAACAAAGACAAATATTTTTGAATTTAGCAGGGGCAAATGGGTAGAAAAAGAATCAGATTTTTTAGGTTTACTCCCTTCGGGTGCTTGTGGAAGTTGTTTCTACTAGCGATACTTATCTGGGCTTTTATTCGATTTGCGTTATAAGATATGTGGTGGAAAAGATACAAAGAGTATAGGAAGATGAGGAGGGAGGTAAAAGCTCCGAAAAGACGACGTGTATGGAGAATTCTGGGCAGGATAGGTATATGCGTTGGTATTTTTTTACTCGCAACAATCTTAGCCTTAGTTAGCTCAAAGGATTCTTTTGATAACCTTCTCTCACAGTACGAAAGATACGTGGTGGTGTTGAGTCAGGAGGTAGATATAGATGTACTGACTCCTGCGCCGATAGCTGTAGGGGATTATACCGCTTACGTACAAAAATGGAGTGAGGTAGGAATCAATTTTTCTTCCAGTGGCGAGATAGTTTCAGAAGAGGATGTTGAGTTTGCTGACTCTGTGACGGTATCCTCGAATGAGTTCGGTGCGTACGCAAACAAGCGTATGCTTACAGGCGAAGGTTCGTTATTTGAGATTCTTCAGGTGGACATTACAGAGCGGGACTCGTCTTATATATTGAAGTCCGTGTACGTAATTAATTTAGGGCAGTTGGATAGTGGTATAGCGGAAGTTGCTGGTGTTCCAAATAGTCTTTACATCACTACGACCAGTGTTGTGGCTAGAGTGGGGAATCAAATATTTGTTGCTAACACAGATGAATCGCGCTCAAAAAACCATATAAATCAGATAGAAAATGACATCAATGAGGAAATATTCACTGCGCTGTTTGGCTCAAAATATTCTATTGTGGATAGTATGGTGAATGGCATACTGATTGAGGAAATTAATAATTTGACAAAACTATTAGATTGTTCTGTGCGATTAAGTGAGAATAGCATTACATTTTCTAGAGGATAAAGGAGAGCGGGGTGAGTACGAAAGCAAAAAAAGGTGTAGAAAAAACTGAAGAAAAGATTGACCAGTTTAGTTCGTCTTGGGGTGTTGATGATAAAGACAAAGACTATGCGGGTCGAAGAAAGAAAACCTATAAAGGATTTAAATATCTAAAGAAATCCATGATGTTTTTTGGTAAATACAAAGCACAAATCATCTTGGGGTTTGTAGTTGGATTAATTGGCTCTGTTTTACTGATGGTTCCAGCTATCTTTACAGGCAAATTGATTGAAACATTTACAAACTTCAATGCCAATTTGCTCATAAGGTATGCTCTATATATCGCAATATTTGATGTTTCTGGTTATCTAATTTATATGCTTTTTCATGTGATATTCCAACGTGTCAGAAGAAATGTGGCACGGGATTTACGAGAGAAGTTGTTAGAAGAATTCTCTCGGCTGAAGATTAAAAACTATGATGGCGCAAACACGGGACGTTTTGTGGCGTTGGTTAACTCCGATACAGAGCAGTTGTCCAGTGTTATGAGTAACGTCATTAGTGTAGTAACAAATGTATCGGGAAAGGTGGCGTTTCTAGTTTATGCCATGTTTGTAAATATTTGGTTGAGCTTGTTTATTGTCGCTGAGTTTTTAATCATCTTTATTTTAGAGAACACTCGAATAAAGGGTTGGATTTATAGGAGTCGAGAAGCGAAAAAGGTACAGGATAAGTCCTTCGGTTTGACTAACGAAGTAATTCTTGGTATGCGGGACGTGCGTGTATTGAACATGAAAAAGAATGTACTACAGAAGAGTTCTGTAATTCAGGGCGATGTAGTTAAAAAAATGTACAAGGCGGAGATGTTCAACGGATTATTTGCTCGAAGCAACACTATTGTACGCGAAATCTTTGCATTTGCCTTTATTGTTCTAGCCGTACTGTTGATTGGAATCAATGAGGTATCTATAGGCGGTGCTTTAACAATATACATATATAGAGGTCACATATCCTTCTTAACGAACTGGATTGTGACTATCGGCGAATTTATAAACACGGGCGAGATGCATGCCGAGCGAATCTTCACAATCTTAGATGGCTACAACTATGGTGTAGAGGAGTTCGGAGACAGGGCAGTAGACGTCAGTGGAAATGTCGAGTTTAAAAACGTATCCTTTGGCTATGATAAAAAGAAGAAGGTGCTGCATGATGTTTCATTCGAGATTGAAAAGAATAAGACGACTGCTATTGTAGGGGAAAGCGGAAGTGGTAAGAGCACGATTTTGAATCTCATGAACAAGATGTATGAAAAGGACAAGGGAGATATTTTCTTCGATGGAATCGCTATAGATGAATTGTCCGAAGAGTCCTTGCGTTCTAAAATGGCTACTGTACTACAAGATCCGTACATATTCAACATGAGCATAAAGGAAAATATCGAATTTTCCAACCCTGATCTCACCCCAAAACAGCTAGAGGAAGTTTGTAAACAGGCGTTGCTACATTCCTTCATCATGAAACAGGAAAAAAAGTACGATACAGTCTTGGGAGAGAGCGGAGTGATGCTTAGTGGCGGGCAGCGTCAACGGTTGGCAATTGCAAGGGCGTTGGCTCGAGATAGTAAAATTATATTGTTAGACGAGGCAACATCTGCACTTGATAATGAAAATCAGGCGAAGATCAAACAAGTAATCGAGGGACTGGAAGAAGGAAAGACGGTTGTAATTGTGGCTCATAGGTTAAGTACAATAGTAAACGCTGATAAGATTATTGTTATTAAAGACGGTCGGGTGTATTCACAAGGTACTCATAAGCAGCTGATGAGAAATTGTGATGAGTATAAAAAATTATATTTACAAGAAGAAAAAGAGGCTAATAGTTTGTAGAAGAATGCTGATGCGCGCTTTTTATTATCACTAGATGGGGTCGAGTTCTAGCTCATGAGATTGACGTGTCTAGCGAAGTAGGAATCACGCAAGCATTCTTTTTTTGTTCTCCTATCCATATAAATAAGTATGGGGGAGTTATGGAGAGAAATAGGGTTGTACTAGTAGATATTTTAGACAGAGAAAGGGGTGTGTGTCCTAAGGAAGAGGCACACAGGTTGTGTCGGTTACATAGAGCCTTCTCTGTTTTTTTAGTAAATGGAAATAGGGTTCTTATACAAAAAAGGGCGAAAAACAAGTACCACTCCGCTGGGTTATGGGCGAATGCTTGTTGTTCTCATCCTCAAGCAGGTGAATCGGTGGTAGTGTCGGCGGAGAAAAGGTTGCTAGAAGAACTAGGAATAACCACGAAGTTGAAGCCTGTCCACCAGTTTGTGTACAAGCATAAGTTTTCAGAAGAGCTGTACGAATATGAATACGATCATGTTTTACTTGGACACTGGAAGGGTAAAACAATACTGAATAAAGAAGAGGCTAGCAAAGTTCGTTGGGTAAACAAAGATAAGTTATTGCAGGCGGTAAAGAAATATCCACACAAGTTTGCGCCTTGGTTTGTACTATGTGCTCCAAAAGTTTTAGCGAGTCTATAGTTTGCGCCTAAAAGTAGTAATAAAAAAGTGAATATCCTTCTATATCATTTGATTTTATTTTAGTTTAAATATATACTAAAATAACAAGTTGAGGAGGATCTATGAAAAAGTTTTTTAGAGATTTTAAATCTTTTATTACTAAGGGCAATGTCATTGATTTAGCGGTAGCGGTCGTTATCGGAGCGGCTTTCGGAAAGATTGTGACAAGCTTGGTAAATGATATTATTATGCCGTTAATTAGTTTGGCGACTGGCGGCGCAGATGTGTCTGATTGGAAGTGGATAATTAAGCCAGCTATCTTTGAGGATGGTGTACAGGTGGTGGCTGAAAGTGCGTTACGTTATGGACAATTTATCCAAACCATTATAGATTTCTTAATCATCGCTTTCTTTATATTCTTGGCGCTTCGTTTGATGATGAATGCAAAAAACTCATTTTCTAAAATAAGTCGTAAAGAAAGAAAGGAATTGAAAAAGCAAGGGGTGGTAGTAGAAGAGCCAGCTCCTGCTCCAGTAGAAACTCAGGAAGATTTGTTGCGAGATATCCGTGAGTTGCTAAGAAATCAGGGAGCGAAAGAGAATACAGAACAAGTCGAAAAGAAAAATAAATCTAGTAATAAATAATATATTTACAGATAGGGGTAGTTATGGTAAAAGAAGGACCGAATAAACGAAGGTGGTTTTTTAGGAACATTGAGAAGGTTGCGCGAGTTTTTAAGAAAAAACCAGAAATTATTAATTTAAACAA
>CAYJAP010000047.1:0-4481 GCA_964368425.1 uncultured Lachnospiraceae bacterium
GTTTATTTTCCTCAACACATATAATATTAAAACTAACTTTTGGAGGAAACTTTGAAAATATATTGTTTTAAGATGCCCCGATGTTTGAGCCCTATATTCAAATTGTTATTTAGAAAAAAAATATGTAATTAAATATTACATACTTATATAATAAAAAAATCCGTATATAACGGATAATTTTTAAAGTTAGTTGTCTTTTTTCATTGTTTTTAAACATTTAGTGCAAATGTTCTTTTTTGTTTTCTTACCATCTATTTCCACTGCTTTCTTTTGTAAATTTGCACCTGCTGTGCGTTTACTTACATTATGAGCATGGCTTATTTGATTAGCGGATGTTCTTCCTTTTCCACATACTATACAAACTTTTGACATTTCCTTACCCCCATAGCTTACTTTTAAACTGCACTAAATTATAACAGACATTTTACCTTTTTGCAACGATTTTTCTTAAATTATTCTTCTTGATAGATGCTCTTTGATGTGTAGTAATACCAAAAATTAAACAATCTATAAAAAAGGGTTGCAAAAACACCTTGAAAAATGGTAATATTTAATCGTAATGAATTAAGGGGGAGTTATGTCTGTAAACACAAATAATGCATACGGAAACATAACAATAAGTAACGAAGCTATTGCAACTGTAACAGGCTATATTGCTAGAGAATGTTACGGTGTTGTTGACTTGGTAAGCAGAAAACTTTCCGATAATATTTCCGATATAATGAAAAAACAACCACTATCTAAAGGGGTTAAGATATTAACCGTTGATAATAGAATCTATATTGATTTGTTTGTAGTACTAAAATTTGGTATGAGTATTTCTGCTGTCGCAGACAGCTTGAAGAAAGCTGTAAAATATGGCGTAGAGCAGTTCACTGGAATGATTATAGACTCGGTTAATGTCAACGTCGTAGGAGTAAGAGTTTAAAATAATATAGCAACATACAATGTTGTGTTTTTCTATTCTAAGGAGTAATTAATGCAAAAAACAATTAATAGTATGACCTTCCGCAAAATGATATTAGCGGGAGCAAAGGTCTTAGAAAATAATAAAAAATATGTTGACTCATTGAACGTTTTCCCAGTACCTGATGGAGATACTGGAACTAATATGAGTTTAACTTTTAATAATGCTGTAAAAGAATTAAATAACTGTTTGGAAAATAAATTTCCGCCTATAGCTGATGCACTTGCCAAGGGAGCTCTAAGAGGAGCGAGAGGAAACTCCGGTGTTATTTTGTCGCAGATATTTAAAGGAATGGCTTCTGTAATAGCTCAGACTGAAAACGAATTGACGACAAAAGTATTCGCAAAATCCATGGTAGAAGGTGCAGTCGTAGCGTATAAAGCGGTTACAAAACCAAAAGAGGGAACAATTCTGACGGTTATAAGGGTAATGGCAGATGCTGCTGTACGTATAAGCAAAAAGGTAAGTGACTTTGAATTATTCTTCGATGAGATGCTGAAAGAGGGGGAAGCTATACTGCAACAGACTCCAGAGATGTTACCTGTATTAAAAAAGGCGGGTGTTGTAGATGCTGGTGGACGTGGACTGATTGTTATATTCACAGGAATGCATAAAGTTATACTTGGAGAAGAAGACATAGAAGTTAACTTTGAAGCAACCGCTTCTAAGATTGAAATTGAGGGCAATGAGTTTTTAGTCCAACTAGAGAATCTGGCAGACATAGAGTTCGCTTACTGTACTGAGTTCATGGTTTATAATATGAAGAAAAAGACCACATTAAGCGATATTGACAAGCTTAGAGAGCATCTGATGCAGGTAGGAGACTCGGTAGTTTGCGTGGGAGACTTGCAATTAGTTAAGGTGCACATTCACACGAATGAGCCAAACATTGCGTTGGGTTATGGATTGGAGTTAGGAGAATTAATTAGTTTAAAAATAGAAAATATGTTAGAGCAAAATCGTGAACTTAAGAGAAACCAGACAAAACATCAGCAGGATTTAAAACCTTTTGGTATAGTCGCAGTTTCTCCCGGTGAAGGAATAAGTAGCGTCTTTAAAGATATTATGGTGGATAGTATTATCGAAGGCGGGCAGACAATGAACCCTAGTGCTGACGATATCGCTAAGGCGGTAGACCAAGTACCAGCTAAGGACGTGTTCGTACTACCTAACAATAAAAACATCATTCTAGCGTCAGAACAAGCAAAAGCGTTAACTAAAAAGTTTATACATGTAATTCCGTCAAAATCAGTTCCGGAAGGAATATCTGCAGCTTTGGCTTTCAACCCAGAGGGAACGGTAGAAGAAAACATGGATGCTATGGTAAATAGCATGAACAACGTTAAATCTGCCAGTGTAACACATGCAGTACGAACCACCCACGTAGATGGTTTTGACCTTGTTAAAGGGGATATTATAGGGCTAGATGAATCGGCGATACTAGCTAAAGGACAGCTAGTTAATGAGACCACACTTAACTTAATATCAAAGATAAAGGATGACAATGTAGTAAATATAACGTTGTTTCATGGAAAGGAAGTGAACGAGGAAGAGGCAGAAAAGTTACACAAAGAGGTAAGCGAAAAATTTCCAGAGTGTGATGTTACGCTCATCAACGGAGGACAACCGGTTTATTTCTATATAATTAGTATGGAATAACGATTAGAAAAGAACATATTTACAGACACTTATATAATCCAATCAGGCTAACAAGCCTGATTTTTTACTTTAGAAGTCAGTAAAAATAAAAACAACACCTTAGCACTTTTCTTTTTTATACAAATATTACCAGTGCAATTTATGAATTACTTCCTGTTTTATGGTGAAAATATTAGTACAGAGAGAAACTTGATTCTCGTAAATTATATCTGCAAATCTTAGATATTTCTGAAATTATGCGTATAAAGAAAGTTATGGGAAACAACAGGTAGTAAACTCTGTAATATAGGAGGTGGGAACTATGGCACGCAACAAAGGATCTAGAATGACAACTAGTAAACATGGTGGCGTAAACAGTTCATCAAGAGCTGGAACAAGTAGAACAGAATCAAAGAATTCTACATCAAAAAATTCTACTAAAAACACCAGTTCAACGACTAAGAACTATTAATATTCTTAGTTTGAACACCAAAGAAAGAGCGTTTAACGCTCTTTCTTTTTCGAGATATAATGATAGCAGAGATAAAAAAAATAGAGAAATAATCTCTATTTTTTGTTATACTATTCCATGTCCATGGATACTCTTTTTCCAGTACAATATGCAACGATTGATACAACAACAGAAGTGAAACTTAATAGTAGTAATCCGATATATCTAACTTCTGTGAATGTTCCGAACGCTGTATTCATACCAAGAGCGAAGAACAACACGATTGCCATAATTACAGCTATAAGAGCAAGTAAATACAGGATTAAGGCGCTGATATATTTCATTCTTCCGCTCAATGTGCAGAAAATGTCATATATAATTGTCAAAATCAGTATCGCAGCCCATATTCCATACAGTACTTGGATATACATCGGTACATTACTCATAATGATTCTCCACAAGAATAATCCTGTTAATAGTAATGAAAGAACGATTAAGCTGTAGTATACAAGATTGACGAACCCTCTCTTTGAACTATTTTCCATATCTCCTCCTTATTTTATTTATTATAATTAGTATCGATATTTTAGATAGAAATTATACTTGGAAAATTTTGTTGTATATTCCGGCATATTTTATAAGCCTTTAGTAAGATTTCTAAGCGGAAAGTTTATTCAAAAGATACAAAAATGTTTTTTTACAAAGCAACCTCTTTGGGTATAAAAAAGATTGATGGTATAATGTATCGAGGAGGTGGATTATGCCGAAACTTTATTTTAAATACGGAGCGATGGGTTCATCGAAAACTGCCATGGCGCTGATGTGTAAATTTAACTATGAGCAAAAAGGATTTTCCGTGTTACTTATTAAATCTGAGCTGGATAATAGGGACGTCGATACGGAAGGAAACATAACGATCAAATCCAGAGTTGGACTAGAAAGTAGGTGTGTAACCTTTTCTCCAAAAGACTCTATAATAGATGTCTTTGACCGCGAAACGTTGAATAAAAAGATAGACGTCATAATAATGGATGAGTGTCAATTTGCGACAGAAAAACAGATAGATGACTGTAAATATCTAACCAAAAAAGTTCCAGTACTATGCTACGGACTAAAGACAGACTTTAAAAGCAAGCTCTTTACAGGCAGTAAAAGATTACTGGAAATCGCTGACTCAATCGCCGAAATTAAATCCGTCTGTCGTTGTGGGGAGAAAGCCATAGTGAATGCCCGAATCATAGATGGGAAGGTGGTTAAAAGCGGAAATACTGTTGTTATAGCAGGGGATACTGGTGATATAAAATACGAAGGAATGTGTTACTGGTGTTGGAAAAATAGACAGTAATAACTGGATAGTAGCCATTATTTGAACAACAAAGATAAATTTGTAGATAAAAAAATTAAATGATAAATAAAATATAGTTA
>CAYJAP010000048.1:0-4470 GCA_964368425.1 uncultured Lachnospiraceae bacterium
AAATTATATAATCACAAATACCGATATAATTTCACTCTTTATAGTTGGATTAGAAAAGAGTCATAAATATAAAAATGTTTGCCATAATATATTCTTAAATCATAAAAAAATAGGAAGAAAAAGTTTTAATATATTTTTTGTTTTATGGTTGACAAAGTAAATGTGAAGATATATACTCATTGCATGCATGAACCATGCACTAAATTTTAAAGGAGGTTGCGGAGTATGGATAACACAGTTTTTTTGACAAAAGAAGGTTTCGAGGAATTAAAACAGAGGCTAGATCACTTAAAACGTGTTGTGCGTGTTGAGGTTTCTAATGAAATTGAGACTGCTAGAAATTTCGGCGATATTAGTGAGAATTCCGAATATGACGCAGCCAGGGAGAAAGAATCTCAAGTTGAACAAGAAATCTTCCAAATAGAGAACACATTACGAGCAGCACAGCTTATAAAAGCCAAGACAGATAGTACTAAAGTTGTGGTTGGTTCTACGGTTGTGGTAGAAGATTTAGACTTCAATGAGGAGCTTACCCTAAAAATAATGGGAACTTTTGAAGCTAATCCTGCAATGGGAAATATCAGCAACGTTAGTCCTATGGGTAAGGCGCTACTTGGTGCGAAGAAGGGAGATATAGTTACTGTAGAAACCCCTAATCACGTTACTAAGTTAAAAATTAAAACTATTAAAGTTTAATCTGTAGACAAATACTTCTCTTTCGAGGGGTATTTTTTATTGTAAAAATTACTAAAGAGTTTGAAGCCGTTTGGTTTTGTGGTACAATGAAGCGTAGGAGAAAAGATGGATTATTTTAGCTTTTATAAAAAATCTAACTGCTATTCGATTGTAAACGCTGATATAAAAACAGGTATGGTTAATCATGCTTATATGTTGGTGGGAAAAGACACAAACTTACTAGCTGGTTATGCTAAGCTCATGGCTAAGCATATTTTATGTAACTTTAATAATTCTACTATCTGTCTAAAAGTAGATAATAACAATCATAGTGACGTTAAAACCTTTCCTTATGAAAGAAATAACATCCTTACTGAGGATATAAAGAATATCGTTAATGATAGCGTGGTATACCCTTTAGAGGGGGATAGGAAACTTTTTATCCTAAACAATTTCGATACATGTGTAGTACAGGCACAGAATAAGCTGCTGAAGACATTAGAAGAGCCTAGTTCGACGGTAACGTTTATATTGACTACAAGCAGCCCTTATAACGTTCTTCCAACAATTAAAAGTAGGTGTAAGGTTATCAATGTAGAAAATCCTCATGTGGATGACGTGGTGGAAGTTATCGTTGCTACTAGTCAGCTCAATCGTGTTGATGCAGAGATTTTGGCTAGGAATGCTGATATGGACTTGTCTTTGATAGAGAAAAGGCTGACTGGAAAGTATCAAGACATAAGAAGTTTGGTATTCGATTTATTAGTCAATATGAACACTGGAGCAGATATCCTTGCGTTTAGCAATAAAGTTGCTAGCATGAAAGACAGGGTTTCAGACATCTTTGACGAGCTGAGTGTGGTTTTCAGAGACATAATGGTGGTTAATATCGATAAAAGCAGGGTTGTTAATACAGACAAGTTAGATATAATAACTAAAGCGAGTAAAAAATATGACACGAAAGCGAGTGCATATATTATTAAATTGATAGGGAAAGAAAAGCAAAAAATAAGAGCAAATTGTTCGTTGACAGCGGTGATAGATGATTTGCTGATGAAAATTCTGGAGGTAAAAGCAAAATGATGCTTGTTAGTATAAAAGTAGAGAAGGATAAAGTGTTATATTTTAATCCTAACAAATTGTCGCTAAAACAAGGAGATAAGGTAATTATTTTTAGTGATAAGAGGGAAAGGATTGTTGAAGTAATATCCGATCCGAAAGAAATAGATGAAAGAAAACTTCCATACAAGGTGGGCAGAGTTTTACGTGTTGCAACTCAGCAGGATATAAAAGAGGTTGAGCAACTGGAAAAGCGTAAGCGAGAGATTATACAAATGTCCAACGACTTGAAAAATAAGCACAAGTTAGATATGAAATTTGTTGACGTGGAATACGGTCCAGAGGCGAATAAAATAACTATCAGCTTTGTGTGTGAAGATAGGGTGGATTTTCGTGAACTTGTCAAAGACTTGGCAACCGAACTGAAGTTGCGTATAGAACTTAAACAGATAGGGGTTCGTGACCAAGCAAAGAGTATAGGAGCACTAGGTCCCTGTGGGAAAGAATGTTGTTGTAAGCAGTACCTAAATGATTTCGATAAAGTTAGTATAAAGATGGCTAAAACACAGGGATTATCGCTGAATCCCACTAAGATAAGTGGAGTGTGTGGGCGACTAATGTGCTGTCTAGGTTACGAAAATGAATATTACAGTGAGATGAATGCTTTGATGCCAAGGCTAAACAGTACTGTCACAACGCCAGATGGCGAAGGTACAGTGATATACAACGCTATATTAAAGCAAAAAGTTACTGTTAGAATATCTAAAGACGACAGTGTAAAAGTTAATGAGTACGAGTTAAGAGATATTACATTCAAAAAAAGAGATAATCCTCCGCATTCAGGTGGAAAGAACTGTCCAAAACATGCTCATGAGAAGAAACGTGGAGAAAAAACCAATGGATAGGTCTGCTCTAATACATTCGGATGAGAGGCTAGACGACTTACAGTACAATGGCTTGTACATTATCCAACATCCTGGCAAGTACTGCTTTACGTCAGATGCCGTTATGCTAGCTAATTTTGTGCGTGGCGGCGTAAAGGACACAGTAGTGGATTTATGCAGTGGGAGTGGTGTGATAGGAATACTAGTGTCTGAAAAGATACGTGCCAAGCACACTACCTTGGTAGAGCTACAGGACGACCTGTCCGACATGAGTGCAAGGAGCGTACAATATAACGGGTTAGATGATAGGATAACGGTTGTGAATGCGCCTTTACAGGGGATATCAAAAAAGATAGGGCAAGGACACTCAATAGTAGTGTGCAACCCGCCGTATAAAAACAATAACGGAAATATATTAAATGATAAAGATAATATTGCCATTTGTCGTCACGAGCTTACAGTGAATCTAGAAGAAATTGTTGTTGAGGCTGCAAAGTTATTGAAGTACAATGGAAGATTCTATGTTATAAACAAGGAAGAGCGTTTAGTAGATATATTACAGCTATGTCGCAATAATGGTTTAGAACCGAAAAAGCTGGCTATTATTCCATCTACAAAGGGAGCCAATATTATCATGATTGAGGCAGTTAAAGGAGGTAAGAGTGGTGTATCTGTACAGATAATTCCACGAGTATAGTATGTTGTACATTGTCCCAACTCCTATAGGAAACTTGAAGGATATAACGCTAAGAGCTCTCGATGTTCTACAAGAGAGTGATTATGTTTTGTGTGAAGACACTCGCACTAGTGGAGTGTTGTTATCTCATTATAGTATAAAAAAGCCGCTACACAGTTATCACAAGTTTAACGAAACTAGTTTGCTGGAGAGTATTATCACGGACTTGCAGAGGGGTAAAACTATCGCTCTTATAAGTGATGCTGGAACGCCAGGAATAAGTGACCCAGGGAATATTTTGATAAAACGTGTCATAGAGGAAGAGCTGGAGTATACTGTTTTACCTGGTGCAAGCGCAGCAATTACTGCTCTCGTACTAAGTGGTTTCCCTTCTCCATTTACCTTTGTTGGGTTTTTATCAGACAAAAAACAGGAGAGAATGTCTCAGTTCCAGCAAGTATGTAGCGTCCAATCTACCCTTATTTTGTATGTTTCTCCTCATAAGTTAGTGTCAACCTTGGGAGATGCATATACAGTTCTTGGAGATAGAAGGGCTTGCATTGTTAGAGAAATTAGTAAAAAGTTTGAGCAAGTTGAGTTTTTCAATCTGAAAGAAGGATATTCAGGTGTAGTTAAAGGGGAGTTCGTTCTCCTAATATCGGCTGGGGAAGAGAAGTCAGATCTATCGCAGCTATCTGTCGATAAACACATGCAACACTATATTGACATGGGATTCACAAAGAATGAGAGTATGAAGTTAGTGGCAAAAGACAGGGGAGTTTCTAAGAGCGAGGTTTACAAAGAGACTCTTTAAAATCGGATGTAAAGCATGGAAGAGGGGAAACAACTCCTTTTTTGTTTAATAAAACAAATATTGGACATTATCTTAACGTGGGGTGTGTATGGTAAAAGGAAGAGATAATCTGGAAAAAATGAAGCATAAAATCATGCAATTAAAAGGATCTACTGTTCACATGGAGATAAATAAAGGGAGAAACCGTATTGTAAAACTTCAAGCTTTTATCGATCAGGTGTATCCAAGTATGTTTGTTATTAAACCGGTGTCTCAATGTGATGTGGACAGATTCAGCTATTCGTATAGTGATTTATTGTGTGGAGACATAAAAATTATCAGTGAGAAGAGTATTAATATGTAATAATATATAGTATTTATAT
>CAYJAP010000049.1:0-4310 GCA_964368425.1 uncultured Lachnospiraceae bacterium
AGTGCGGACTTCCAAAGCTTATATGAGTTTCTCTGATAGTTCAGCGACATCGGTAAAGTAAAACAGAGCAAGTTTTGGGCAGAGGTTTTGGCTAGATGAGGATGGGCGTCTTCGGGCATAACTTCAGCACCCAGCGAGCCTTCCCTCTACAACCTAATTAGCTTCTCCACCTTTTTTAACACTTCTTTATTCATGTTAATATTGTAACATATCTTCGTGTATTAGTCCAAGTTTTAGCAGTAGGAAACCTCACTGTTGATGAGAAATAGAGGGCTTGAGACTTTGCACAAGTACATTTTGTCATGTAAGATAAACATCTTGAACTTGGTCTTTGTTTGTGTTAAAATAGAGATATGGAAATATTGAAAAAGTTTAGGTTTTTATTGCCTAATTATGACGTAGACAAAGAAATTAGAGATGGCATTAAAAAGGGAACCATCAAACAATTTGACGCCGCTTTTTATTCGCAGTTTAACGGTAAATACTTTGCCGGCCTGCCAATTTATCACTATCTACAAAAAATGAACATGAGAAAATGCTACGATACTTCGGCAATTTTAGCTCTCGCAATGGATTGTAATTGTTTCATTAGTCGTGGAGAACTAAAAAATTTATCCCGAGAAATAAACTCTTATTTTGGTCATGGCTGGGTGGAAAAAGACGGTTTAATTTATGACACTACATGGCAGATAATAACAAGTAAAGAGTTATATTACAGAATATTCCGTGTAAAAGAGAGTGTAAAGAATTCAGCCGATGACTATTTCAAAGAAACTGCAGCTTACACAGATTGGACAATTCGCGATAAAAAATATTATGAAAGTGAAGATCCTATTTCGTCAGCATGGGCAGTAGTCGCCGGTGCAAAAGCGGTCGAGCTTTTAAGATTAGAAAGCTCAACATCCACTAATAAAGAGAAAGCCTATGCTCAAAAGTTGTTGAACGATCTACCGAATATCCCCTTTCCACAGTTACATACGCATAAACGTTGAGACGCCGCTGCTAAGCGACGTCTCATTGTTTTAAATAAATATCTTTTTTACCATACTATTATTATACCATATTGCGTACGAAATTGCTAGAGGAAATTGTTATAGTGTTAGCCTATTTACACCTACATATATCCAGTATAATATCGTTTATACCAACTCCAAAATAATGCTATTGAGCACGTAAAAGCCACGTGAAGTAGCGCTTACTTGGTCGTCTACCTCTATCAAACCTAGCCCGCGTAATTTATCCAGCTGACGTTTTTTCTCTTTCAATATGTTGTACCCAAATTTGTTGCGCATGTACTTGATATCCACGCCATCTACCTTTCGCAAACCCAACATAATGAACTCTTCAATTTGTTGTTCTCGAGTGGTGGAATATTTGTTTACAACCGCATTTCCATCTTTTTTTATTGCAGTTATGTACTTATTTATATCTTCTATATTGTTGTATCTATCATCATCTATGAAGCTGTGTGCCCCTGCTCCGAACCCGATATACTGCCGATAATTCCAGCAGTTCACGTTGTGTTTACATTCATATCCAGGCTTGGCAAAATTGCTTACTTCATAGCGATGCAACTGATGTTTAGCTAGAAATTTATGAGTGTACTCATACATTTTTATAGTCTTCTCTTCATGCGGAAGAGCTATCCTCTTTTGCGCGATTTGTGAGTAGATAGGCGTGTCCTCTTCCACTATCAAGCTGTACGCGCTGACATGGGTTGTGTACTTACAAACCAGAGCTAACGCTCTGTGGATATGCCGAATCTTTTGATGAGGTAATCCTAGCATGATGTCTGTATTGATGTTACTAAAGCCCGCTTTTTGCAAGTCCTTCATAGCTAGAACATAGTCTAGTTTTGTGTGAGTACGACCGATAGTTCTAAGAACCTTCTTGTTGCTACTCTGCAACCCAACGCTTACTCGGTTTACACCAGCGCTCTTCCATATAGTGGCTTTATCAAGTGTTATACTGTTTGGGTTCGCCTCTATAGATATCTCTGCATCTGGTAAAAGTTTATAGTATTTTCGGATGACATCTAGGGTTTCAGCGATGTAAATAGCGTCGACAAAACTAGGTGTGCCACCACCTATATACACTGTATCCACAGAGATGTTTCTATGAGTTTTTGAGACGTTGGATATTTCGGTCCACAACGATTTGAAGTAGCTGTCGATGCTGTCTTCACACTTCGAGTACGAGTTAAAATTGCAGTAGTTACATTTACTTTTACAGAAAGGAATGTGGACGTATAACCCTATCTTTTTTCTCATTAATCTATCTTTAAAATGCTCATGAACGCTTCTGACGGTATTTCCACCGACCCGATTTGTCTCATGCGCTTTTTCCCTTTTTTCTGTTTTTCCAACAGCTTTCTTTTTCGGCTGATATCTCCGCCGTAACATTTGGCAAGAACGTCCTTTCTCATCGCTCTTACCGTTTCGCGTGCAATGACTTTGTTGCCTATAGCTGCCTGTAGAGGAACCTCAAATAACTGACGAGGAATAACATCCTTCAGTCTTTCCACTATCCCTTTTCCTTTTTGGTACGCTTTTTCTCGGTGCACAATTAAGCTCAGAGCGTCACAGTTTTCACCGTTCAATAATATGTCGAGCTTAACCAAGTCGCTTCGCTGCATTCCTATTATTTCATAGTCCAAACTCGCATATCCATGAGAGCGGGATTTTAACTGGTCAAAGAAGTCATATATCACTTCGTTGAGCGGTATTTCGTATATTAACTGACATCTGTTTGGGTCAAGATACTGCAGGTCTTTATGCACGCCACGCTTCGTTTGAGCAAGCTCCATCAACGCGCCTACATATGCAGGCGGAGTAAAGATTGTAGCTCGCACTATCGGCTCTTCCATATACTCTATATTTTGCGGAGAAGGCAACTCAGCTGGGTTAGAAACCGTTATTACAACCCCATCACTTTTGTGGATTATATACCCTACTGTCGGCGCGGTTGTAATCAGCTCCAGATTGAATTCGCGTTCTAGTCTTTCCTGTATAATCTCCATGTGGAGAAGTCCTAAAAACCCGCATCTAAAGCCAAAACCTAACGCCTGAGATACTTCTGGTTGGTATTCTAAGGACGCATCGTTCAACTTTAATTTTTCGAGGGCATCTTTCAAATCATTGTACCTCGAACCGTCGACGCAGAAGACCCCGCTAAACACAACCGGCTTGACTTCTTTATATCCCGGTAGAGGCTCTGCAGCAGGTTTGTCCACTTTGGTGATTGTGTCGCCTACCTTAGTTTCGCTCACATTTTTGATGCTGGCACATATATACCCAACGTCACCAGCGACTAACTCTTTTCTAACCTCGCTCTTTGGTGAAAAAATTCCTACCTCGGTAACGGTGTATTGACTTTTATTCGTAAAAAATTTAATAGTATCACCCATCTTTACAGAGCCGTCAACCACCCTAACCATACAAACAGCGCCCTTGAAGTTATCATAATACGAGTCGAAGATTAACGCTTTTAGTGGCTTGTTTACGTCTCCTTTTGGTGACGGTATCTGCAGTATAACCTGCTCTAAAACCTGTTCAATGTTCGTCCCTTCTTTCGCACTTACAGCCGGAGCTTTGTCTGCAGGCAGTCCGATAATGTCCTCTATTTCTTTCCTAGCTTCTTCAATATCTGCACTAGGTAAATCAATTTTGTTTATCACAGGTAGGATTTCCAAATCGTGTTCCAACGCCAAGTAAACATTCGCTAGAGTTTGAGCTTCCACTCCTTGAGTTGCATCAACAATCAGTATCGCGCCCTCACACGCTGCGAGCGAGCGAGAGACCTCGTACGTAAAATCGACGTGCCCCGGAGTATCAATCAAATTCAAGGTATACTCCTGTCCACGGAACTTATATTTCATAGTGGTAGGAGTCAGCTTTATAGTGATTCCCCTCTCCCTCTCTATATCCATACTATCGAGCATTTGTGTCGTTAAATTGCGCTTTTCTATCAGTCCAGTGAACTCCATAAGTCTATCTGCAAGCGTACTCTTACCGTGGTCAATATGTGCCACGATACAAAAGTTACGTACAAATTTCTGCCTATCATTTTGTGAAATATCTTTACTATCCATTCCCAATAATCCTATTTTTTCATTCCCTAAAAAATCTTATTTATATAACATACTAGATTATACTGGAAGCCCTTGATTTTTGCAATGAATTTTATGAACTATTCTTAAATCTTTCAAATATACCGCCTCTATTTTCCCTCTCTTTGTAGCTAGCAACACTCCTAAAACACACCCCTCACCTTCTCCTTTTATATAGAAAGATGGTATAGTTATATAGTAA
>CAYJAP010000050.1:0-4079 GCA_964368425.1 uncultured Lachnospiraceae bacterium
TACTAACATTTATGCTATCACTAATAGTTGCTCAGGTTTATAAACTTGATTTTTGCTATTTATAAATAGTGACATTGAAAGGCGCGCCTTAGACTCTTTTTTATTTATATAAATATTTATTTTACAAGTTATGGTTAAAAGATTATACCTAAAAGTTGTGATTTTGTTATATTTATGTTAATATAAATGTATATAGTTTACGTCGTGATATTTGTTATGTTATTCCAAATAATATATTGACAGGGCGGCGTATGGTACTGTATATAACATATTTAAGATAAAGAGCGTATAAAAATATTATGAAGAATGCTATCAAAAAATTATTTTCAAACAAGCTTTTTGTTATATTAGCTATGCTTCTTAACATTTCTTTTTTCGTTCTATCGACATTCTTTTTTAGCTTCTACACAGTTTACTGGACACTCTCACTGTTTACGACAGCTATTTTAGCTATCCTAATTACTAACAATAAAAATAACTATTGCAGCAAGTTGCTGTGGATATTAACTTGTATCATCCTACCGTTTTTTGCTATCACCTTATGGTTAGTATCTACAAGACACGAAGGCAGTAAGATATACAAGAAACGAATGTTTGATGTGTCTTACCGCAGCTCCCAGATTTTTGGAGAAGAGTGGGATGCAAAAACCTCTTTTGATACTACAAAAAATCGGTTTAAAAAGGTTGGTAAATATCTATCTAACACAACAATGATGCCGGTGTACCAAAATACAGATGTAGAATACCTCCCTAGTGGCGAAGATTTTTACAGAACTTTGCTCATTGAGTTGCAAAAGGCAAAGAAGTTTATTTTACTAGAGCTTCCTTCAATACAAGACGGTATATTGTGGAAAGAGCTTTTTGATGTTATACGTGAAAAGGCACGTACGAATGTCGAAGTAAAACTTATATATGATGATGTTCGATGCATAGGAAAGTTCGACGATAAAAAAGTTTTCCATAAACTATCTAACCATAAGATAGAAGTCGTTCCGTTTAACAGAAATAAGTTGGGTACGAAGCTATTATCAAATGTGTATGACAACAGAAAGGTTGTGGTTATAGATGGTTTAGTGGCTCTTGTGGGAACAATAGGGGTAAAAGACAAGAGTATTAATCAGGACAATAAACTAGGTATAGTTAAAGGTGCTGGTGTAAAAGTTTATGGAGAGGCAGTGGGAGGATTTACTGCGTCTATCTTGAACATGTACCAATTAATAACCAAAAAGAACATAGACACTTCGCTGTACAAATATAAAGGTAAAACGGTAAAAACAAACAGTTTTGTTCAACCATTCTCCTCAGATCCATTAATGAATGCTGATGTCGAAAAGGATACATATCTGCAGTTAATCAATAACGCTCAGCAGTCTATTGTTATAACAACGCCGTATATTATTATGGATAACGAAGTGCGTAACGTGTTAAAGAGAGCTGTATTGAGTGGTATAGATGTTAAGATTGTTTTACCTGGTGTAGCAGAAAAAAAGTGGAAGATGTTTATTAGCAGGACGTATTATTCACAACTAATAAAGGCGGGAATTAAGATATACGAGTTTTCTCCTGGGGTAGTGCATTCAAACACCATTCTTATCGACGATGAATGTGCCCTAATCGGGAGTATAGAATGTGACTTCAGACGCGTCAAGAGAGAGTATCAGGCAGGTATAGTACTATACGGGAAAGAGGCTACAGATAAAGTTGTTGCAGATGTGAACGAAACATTGGGGCAAAGTCGGTTGGTGACTTTACGAGATGTACGAAAAAGAAACTTTTTTGAGAAGATATTCTCCAAAATTTTAAGACTATTTGCACCAATAATATAATTGTAATAAGAAAGAGCTGAGGCTCTTTTTTCATTTTAAATGACTCTTGAAATTCCATTTTTTGTATGTTATACTTGTAACGGAGCAGGAAAATGGGTAATCTCAGTGAGCTAAATTATTATTTAGAGCAGATAAAAGGAAAATCTCCTGATTTTGCAGGGAAAGAGGTTCGCGCTTTTCTAGTGGATAAAGGCAGCCGGGTTTTAAAAAAGTTTAAACTAACATACTTTACTGATGATATAAATGCGATAACTGAGATTGAAAAAAAGTTACAGAATTTAAAGGAGAGTGTATCCGTTATTCGGTCAAGAAGCGTAAACACTCCAGAGATTGTAGATGTTTTTAGAAAAAATAAAGAACTTTTTACGCTAGAGGAAAGAGCTCCCGGGGAAGCAATGTTCATTCTGAAACCTTTTTCTATAGCAAAAAGAGCTAACATGGCAGCTGAAAAGTTTGACGACATATCTAAACAAAATTTTTTTATAGCACGTCAACTGTTTCCTGGCGTTATTGCTAGAAAAGGAAAGCGATTTATTAATAAGGCTATTCAAACACTGGTAACAGCACCTCAAGAACATTATGACAAATTTGTACGTGACGTTGTAACTATCTCCAAAACAGAAGAACTGGGTTTGGATATGTACGCTGAAAACGTGTTATATGATCGTGATACAGGGTTTCATTTAATAGACTTAGATCTATGTGATTTAACTAAAGAACAACCTGCTACTGACTGCAAGAGGGTGCAGATGTGTCTCAATCCGTTAATTAATGTTAGTGACTTTTGGGAAAATATTGTAAGGGCATGGATGGGACGAGACATACGGTTTATTTTTGAGTTGGGTAAAATTGTGGAGAAGATATTGTTAGGCTGTGCACACCAAGGAATTCTTAATCTTAAGGATAAAGAAGCAAGAGATATTTTAACAGTTAAAATATTTGAGATTACGGCTAGATGGAAATTTTTAGATAAGTTTGAAGAGAAATACAAAGACGAATTGGGAAAAACAACCAAGAGGTAGTGTATGAATAAACAACAAGAGATAAAACAATTTTTGGAAAAGATCAAACAAAATAAAGGGCATGTGTATCAAGGTATCGAGGCCAAGGTTTTTATTGGAGATCCCGAAGATAAGTTTGTTGTGCGTTATCTTAAAAAGAAAAATTGGATGGTGAAAAATGGCGAAAAGAACACGTTACGAGTATTCAAAAAGTATGCTGAAAGTGTAAATGAACTTTGTAATCAAAATGTACAAACTCCTCGTATATATACTACTACGCTAACCTCTAAAGGCACGGTAAGGATGGTGCAAGACAAGGCTCCGGGGCAACTGATGTTTCTCGATGGCATAGATAGTGCGGCAGGAGTTTTTAACGTTGACCTTCATGGGTATTTTACTAAAGGGAAATTAGAAAATGCTCAAATTCCGTATGAATTAAAAAAAGATTTACTGGAAAAGATGCACAAATACAATATAATATCACAGCAAAAATTATTGGATGCACCACGAGCGCAGTACGAGCAGTATGCACATGACATAGCTCGTATAGCGATGAGTCCTTCCTTGTATGTTGATTTTTTCTGTGAAAACTTTTTTTACGATGAGCAAAAAGGAATAAGTTTTATAGACTTAGGAAGAAGCAACCCGAAAGAACTCTCCGAGGGCAAACAAGGAATCGTCAGGAACGTGGGTCGTGCAATTCATATATTGGAGCAGGCAATTGAGCCAAGCTGTTCATACGTAGCTCCTACTGTTTTTACTAAGGAAATGAAAGAAGAGAGTCAAGCTCTAAACGTCAAAATAGTTGTTAAAATAATAGAAGCATTTAAAAAGATGGGGGCATTACAAAAGCTGAGCGATAAGGAACTATCTGCACTGGATAGGTACGCATATGTTCCAACACACATAACAGGGCTTGTGAGTGGAAAGGGCGGAATGTCTTTATAATATTATGATAATTTAGTCAGGCTGGGGAGTATTTTTTTATTTTCGCAATTTGTAAAGCGAGATGGCGTAATTAACTTTGTCACAGCTGTCGGAATTTTCATGCAAAATATAGTGTATGATATAACACAACTGTAAAGAGATAAAGAGCAAATTTGTTATTAAGGTAAAAATAAATAACAAAGATAAATTGACAAGCAAAAAACTGAATGATATAATAGCTATGTTTCAAAAACGAAACACTTATGGAGAGCTGGCTGAGCGGTCGAAAGCGGCGGTCTTGAAAGCCAGCAGTTAATGAGTAAAG
>CAYJAP010000051.1:0-4052 GCA_964368425.1 uncultured Lachnospiraceae bacterium
TATATTTTAATTTTCTCTCATTCGGAGTTCCATTTAGTCCACTTGTAAACGCCGGAGAAACAACTGGGTCTGCCAGCTCCCATATCCCACCGATAGGATCTTTGAACGCACCGTCACCATAAATTAGACATTCTATGTTTTTACCAGTTTCTTTTTTAAAGGCCGCTGCCAAATTATTCACAAACAATTCTCCATTTCTGGGAAACAATTTTACTGTATTATCCGTGCTTACATTGCTTCCTAAAAGTCCGTACTTGGGGTTGTAACCGCTCCCGTCAACACTCTCAGTTAAGAGTTCATCCAAGGAGAAGACTTTTTCTGCACCTGCTTTTAACAGGAAGTCTTTTGTTCGTTTTCTAGTATGAATATCTGCATTAATAACAAACTTAGTATATTGCAAAATTGCTTCGGGTCTATTTGCCAAAATAACTTCGCAATTTGGACCGCCAGCCTCTTTGTACAAGTTTATATAATCTATACCGGTAAAGGGATGTGTTGATTGACCGAATCTATTATAAAAATCTTCTGATGTCAAAACATCGGAATATAAATTAATATCAGATTCGTAGAGTTTTTGTGGATCGATTAAAGGATTCCCTACCTCATCAGACGGGAAGGATAATTGTATAATTAATTTTTTTACGCCACGAGCAATCGCTTTTAACAAAATTAAAAACCTATTTCTGCTCAGTATAGGAAATACTAAACCAACAGCACTGTTACCAAACTTGTTATGTACATCTTTTGCAATTTGATCAATTGTGGCAAAGTTTTTTTCACATTTACCGACAACGGCTTCCGTAACTCCAATAATGTCTCTATCCTCTAAGACTAAATTGTTTTCTGTGGTTGCTTTTAAAACACTTTCCACAACTATTTTTTCAAGGTTATCCCCTGGCTTAATGATGGGAGCTTTAACTCCAATGGACATAGTTCCGATAGACTTCATTTATTTCCTCCGAAGTAGTTTTAAATTAAAAAATATATTTATGTTATATTTGTATTTTCTTACTTAAACTATTTTCTTTTACTTAATAAAGACTCTCTTATCTTTTCAGCCATGACTTTGTTTCTGGCGTAAACATCGGTTAGTAGTTGATGCCTTTCTGCGATCTTTACGTCTGCAAATGTCGGCGAAACGTCCTTTCCAATAACTTGTAATAATGCAACGATATCCTCCTGTTGTTCTTGTAACCAATATGGAATAGCATGTGCCTTGGTACCGCAAGACCTGTTTTCCATTGGATCAAATTCGGGTAAGATTTTACTTCTCCAGACATCTAATCCCACCTTCCCCAGCGAACGTATTTCTATAGCGTCTGCTTTAATTGGGGTTGAAATATCTCTCTTAACATCTTCCGAACGAAAATCTTCTATAGTCTTGTGCGCTATCTCTCTACCTGTTGGAAACAACTTTCGATCTTGGAACGCAGGGTTAAACACAACCTTTTCGTTAGCAATATCTATGTACCCTTTTATGAACTGAGCAGGAACCTCTGCCTTAAACGCCCAGAGATCTTGACTACCAGGATAAGTCAGTTTTTTAATGTCGTCATTTGTTGCTTCAACCACTACTATGCCCTGCTGGAACATATGGGTATCGTTAAAAAGACTGAGCAAAAGTTTCTCGTCTGTGCCATCGATAATGCAAGTGGTGTAATCCAAATCAGTCTCTTGTATTAGCAAGCCCTCTTCCATAATCTCAGAGCAGGTTTCTGGTGCCGTTATGTGCACCCTGTACAGGGACGTGTTATAGTTAAACATCTTCAATATGTCATTTATAAACTGCGGATTGCGACTATACAGGATATCCTGTAAGCTCTCTGACTCTAAAGATCTACGCGTATTTGATGCCATCACTAAACGACCCTGCAACTTATATAATAACTCGCCTTGTTCCATGCGTGCGCGCATGTACTCTCCCGCCGCCATCGCTTTTTTATTAGTTTCAATAAACTCTTTACATATTTTTTCTAGGCTCTCTGGTTTTATTTTCACCTTGATATATGAATATGTTTTGTCTATAGCCTTCATCTTTTCCTCTTTGTAGAGAATATCTACATATAACATATTACTATATTTTAAACCAAAAATCAATCCTCCGCTTATATATTAGCAATAAAACACAATTGGATATAATATCTTATGGGAAAAAGAATGCATAAAAATATCTTTGTGATATAATAGATAAGAGAACAAATTATTCCGTGTAGGAAAGTTAATGCTATAAATATTTACAGAGGATAAAATGAAAGAATATATTAGAATTATTAAAGACTGGGCAAAAATTTCTAAGCCGAGCAAACTATGGATGAGCGCAACCTTCGCGTGTCTTATGTGTTATCACCTATGTATACTCATATCACCTATCTTCGCAGCAAAACTCACTCTGGCGCTAACCGGCGGACAATACAATACGGCGATGCTTTTCTTGGTTGTAATATTTGGAGTGATGGCGTTAATGTACCTATCACTCCATCTGAATTATATGGTTTTTGCGAAACTGATAAGGCACATTTATTCTCGACTAAATAATGATATTATGGCAAAAATTCTCAACGCTAAGAGTAAAAACTTTGAGTCAACATCAAAGGAAATGATTATGAACATCGTGCACACTGATGCGTACACTATGGCTGAATTTGGCGACAGATTAGCGACTGGCGCTGCCCGCACTGTTGGATTAATAATAACACTCATTATTATATTTATCGTGAACGCATGGGCAGGATTTATAGTTGTAGTGGCGGGGATTATAAATTATTTTGTACTAAACTGGATTAATGGCAACCGAGCAGTATACGTTAAAAAATTGAGAGAACACCGTGATTATCAGTACGCCGCTCTCGGCAGAGCGGTAGACTCTCGATTTGGTATACGGGATTTAGGAATAGAAAATAAAGTTAAGAAAGACTTTAATAAAATACTAGATAATTACGCTCACAATCTGCATAAGCGAACTTTTTGGGACTCAATGATTGATGCCTTCTTCCCTGTTTTTTATCACCTGCTAATATTGGTGGCTACCATACTGCTTGTGTTGTTAGTAGCCGGGAAGGGACTTCCTTTGGAAACTTACTTTATAATAGTCGCCTATATAACTTCTGGCATAGAAACTACAAACAGAATATATACGCTACTCCCTCAAATTAGAACGGCGGGAATTTCGACAGCAAGAATAAAAACTTTACTATCTTTTGTTGAATATGAAGATATTAAATTCGGCGATCACAATTTGACAGAAATTATGGGTAATATCACATTTAATAACGTTTCATATGGTGGAGATGATGAATATAATCCACAAATCCGTAACATCAACCTTTCTTTAACGGAAAATCAAACACATTTGATATACGGTACTACCGCATCGGGCAAGCGTACAATATTTAACTTGCTAAGAAGGGCTATTGTTCCTAGTCAGGGAACTGTTCTCTGTGATGGAATAAATATTTTTGATTACACTAATAACAGCCATTTGGATAACTTTTGTTATGTAACTAATAATCCTGTATTTTTAAAGGGTTCTATACTAAAGAATTTACGAATAAAAGAGAAAAGTAAAAAAGTTATTGTTCAGGCATGTAAAGAAGTAGGAATTTATGATTATATAGATTCATTACCTAAAAAGTTTGCCACGCCTATTAACTCCCTTCCTTACTCAGAACTGTACGCTCTTGGCTTCGTGCGTGCAATTCTAAGTGGTACTGAAGTTATGGTAATTTATGAGATTCCTAATAAAATAAATAACTCAGAAAAACAGGCAATGCTTAATATTATCCAAAAAATGCACGGTACAAGAACAATAATTCTCTTTTCAGGACAAACTATTTGTTTTAGTATTGTAGACTCTATAACAGAGATTGAACAAGGAAAAATTAAGAGCCAAAAGACTCGTAATTAACATATTATATATCACTACAGAAAGCATAAAGTTGGTTTCTGTTTTTCCCATCATCTGTTAGAATATCAAATCACTTATGTAAAACGTATATGGCAAAGTACCCTTTCTTATCTTCATCTCTCCATTCAATGCCGTCAGTATCCTTACC
>CAYJAP010000052.1:0-3920 GCA_964368425.1 uncultured Lachnospiraceae bacterium
TCCTTGTATATTATTTTTATTATTTCTAGCAAAAAGCAAAAAACATATCTCTACAATAAAAAGGTATCATGACCTTACTTATGTGAAATAAAAAACAGGAGATTACCTCCTGTTTTACCATGCTATTTTTTCTTATTTCTAGCAAAATCAAATGCCTTCATGATCTCTTCTAGATCCTCTTTTGGGTTCAGTGCCTCATTTATGTCAAACCCACTCTCTTCTTGCTGCACTATTTTTTTATTCGGGCCTATGTTTTTCTCGTATGCGTTACCCTCAAAAGATGCATCCACTGCATAATCATTTATATCGTTATCAACCTTGATACTAATATCCTTCAACCTGTTTTTGATACTCGACAATCTATTACTTTCTCGCTTATGTTCTTTAGCTACTGCAGACATCTCCAGCTTACTCTTAACCTGTCGATAGATTGATTCTCCCGCATCATCTTTCTCGGTTATCAATTTTCGCATCTTTACTAGTACGTTCTTTACATAATCGCCTTTAGGTATCTGCCCCTCTCTCTTAGGAGACTGAACAACCGCTTTCTCTAGTGTTTCTTTAAAAACAGATAACATTTCTTTCAAATATTCATCGTCCTGAACTTCTTCTAAAGCATACAAACTACTAACAATTTCTTGCCACGTAGAATAGAGCAAATCTATTCTTTCTTTTTCTAAATCAAAGAGTCTTTTTGCCCCCGCCTCAATTTCATCGGCTTTTTCTACGGCAGAAAGAAGAGCTTTAGATATCTGCTTATCTTTATCTAAATACACTTCCAACTCTTTCTTTGTATCACTTAACTCCTTTCTTAGAGAGGTAACCCTATCTTTCTGTTGAGTTAATCTGTCTTCATACTTCAAAATAAGAGAGTTTATGTAATCATCAACTTCTGCGGGATTATATCCACGCTTGTCGAGATTAAACTTTGCCATCTTTATTCCTCCTCGAACCTTTAAAAATAAACCTTTCCGGCAACAAACTTATTATATACAATGCTACCGATATTGACAAGAAAAACACCAGCAAAAACCACCAAACGTTAATTATCTCTATAACCAGTAGAAATATAGGAACAAATATACTAGTAATTACTATAGCAACTTTGATGTTCAACCACTGATCGAATATTAATCCGACTACAAATGAACATACTGCGGGTATCTCAATAAATAACGGCCACATGCGAGAGTAGTTCCAGACAGTGTTATCTATTATAACTATGAAAGCAAATATAAATAATAGTAACAATGCACACCATAATGTGCTGTCACTTTTAAATATTATAGCCTTACTCATCAACGATAGTCCTAAAAACAACAGCAAAGTCGCGAACCAAAAGTTATTTAAGTGAACAGGAAATAAACGTAAATAATGTTGGAGTAGTAAATTTGTTACGTACAACACCAACAGAACTCCGTTAATTATCCTGTAAATACTAATCTTCTTCACATCGCATTCCTATTATAAGTATATAATTTACTGCGTTAAAAGTCAAACTATCTAGGTCAAACCATACCCCGTCATAAAACACAGAATAATGTTATATTGCACTATTTTATGTAATAAAATAAAAAAACTACAAAAAATTGCTTTGATATCGCCGATAACCGCAATAAAAAATCAGGCGAATAAGCCTGACTAAATACTTAATATAAATGTTTTATTTGTACTAATATTAACGTTTCCTCAAGTGCGCACTGGTCAATGAAGTCCCCGTAGAATATGTAAGTCCGTCTTCAGGTAATACCAAAGGATGACCCAATTTAAATTTCTTAACTCGTGCAGGCTTCAGTGGTGATATGGTAGTTAAATCAACCTCAAACAAATCCCCAATAAGACTTACAATGTCAGCTTCTATGAAAGGCATATTTGCCATATTATCGCCGTTTTCCTCTGCATCAACCATCTTAGAATATATTTCTAATCGTGTAAACAATTCTTCCAACTGTTTAGTTTTGCCATGTTTGTCTTCATCAGAAAAATTTCCAGCTGCTATTTCGTGCTCTAACCACGCCTTTACTAACTTTCCAATAACATTATTAACCTTTAAAAATTTTATACAGTCTATCCCTGTGCCAGTAGGCATCGATGCTATACGTCCATCCACCTGAAACTGAGGCACTAAAGTATACGGCGCTGATTGTTTTTCTGGTATACGAGGAAGCTGAGCATAGATTTTTGAAACTTCAAATAACTTATTATCAATCTCAAGAAACTGTGACAAACTGAGTTTTAGGTCAGAACTAGGAAGTCTTCCGTCTAAGGAATTTCTTACCATCTTATTTACGATTTCAGCACCTCTGTTGCCTAGACCAACATTTTGATAGTACGTGAGCAAGTCATACGCTGTAGTATGCAGCTCAGAAATTTCAGCTTTCTTGTACACTATATGATGTCCACGAGTGCCATCTAGAGAAGTTTTTAAACAAGGGACAGATATAAAATTACTACCAGCTACCCCTGTGACAGTATAAATAACAGGCAGAGTAATCTTCCCACCTTCTTGCATGTCGACTAACGCTTGTAATATAAGATCACGAGTAAATTTCTTTTCCATAACCCCTCACTTAATTATAATTCACGAGGATATTATACCACGAAAACACTCCATCGTCAATAGCGACTTTTTAATAAAAAATGCAGATCATTGTCTGCATTAGCATGTGTAATATCATTTGTTTTTTATCGGTACAACCTTCTTTTTCTTCGCGCCGCGAATCGATAATACTAGAGAAACAATTCCCCCTATTATTATCAGTCCACTTACAATGCTAGAGAACGGAATATTTGTGCCCCAGAACATCAAAATATATTCTTTCAAGCGCAGACTTTCAAGAGATAAACGCACCGCTCCGTAGAAAATTAAGTAGGAGCTAACGACTATCCCCTTAGTCTTATACTTTTTTAGTAAGAAGATTAACAACGCAAATCCTATAAGATTTAAAAAGCTTTCGTAAAAGAACAATGCAAGATGCCACGTTCCGTTGATCTGAACGCCTATCGGAAACCACTGCCATAACGGATTGTTAATAACAAACCCGTAGAGCTCCTTATTAATGAAGTTTCCCCACCTACCGACAGCCTGCCCTAGAATCAATACTGGAGCTATCATATCTAACGTTTTTATCAAATCTTTTTTCTTAATTGCACAGCATATCACCACGCCAATGAATCCGCCTATAACACCACCGTATATCGCCATTCCGCCTTCCCAGATTTTAAAAATATCCCAGAAAGATTGAAAACTTTTTATCTCCAATAATACGAAGTAAAGCCTTGCACCCACTATCGAGAATGGGAAAATCCACCATAATAAATCGTACGGATAATCTCGTTCTAAGTCACGATACTGTGCTATTTCACACGCTACAGCCAAAGCAAGTAAAAAACCTGTTCCTATAAGCACTCCGTACCAACTAACAGGTCGCCACAGTAAATCTACGCCTATGAGTAATAAGAGTACTGCTATCACTATAACAGCGCAAATAACGAGTTTTTTAAGAGGTATTTTAAACCCAATAAACTTATACATGCCGATAGCGTACGCCAGTCCCAACACCGCAAGTACTACCCATGCCCAGTCGATAGCTACCCAGAAAAAATGTATGGATAGTAACAATGTGATTGTCGCTAATATCCCTACAGAAAAAACAATGAAGTTTCGAGTGTTTATTTTATACTTAAATATGTTAAAGTGCTCTCTCATTTTACCGCCCTACAGAAGAGATTTGTTATCATGTATTTGTTAATATATAGATTATACTTATATATATAATATGTCAAATATAAATAACTTGTAATGTTGAATTTTATGTTGGAAACAAAATAAAAGCCTACTATAAGTAGACTTTTATTATTTTGTTATTATCTTCCGGCTGTAGGATTAGCTGGAGGATTAGCTGTGTATCCAATATTTG
>CAYJAP010000053.1:0-3622 GCA_964368425.1 uncultured Lachnospiraceae bacterium
AGCAAATAAAAGATACGATAAGGCCGATCTGTTTCTATCGAAAGACAGTTTCTCCAATGGTGTTTATAATAAGCATCACAAACTAATTAGGAACAGTATAAGTGGAGTTGAGGTGGTCGGTCATCGCCACCATTTTTGAAAGAAAAAACCAGGCTACCAAGCCTGATAAAATAATTTGCGATGGTACAAGTGTCGGTAAATGCGGTGTATACCAATGACTACAGGCACCGCGGGTTACCTAGTTTTGTCTGAAGTCCTGACTGCATTTATTAGGCGGGTGTTGATATGAGCATGAGCAGTTTATTTTGCCTTAGTTCATATACTCCTTAACGTTATATGTTTTGTTGCTTATTTGTAATATAGTGGTGTACTCGTCGTCGTCAGCCACCTTGTTATTGTGTTTTTCTCCGCATTTGCTGCATACGTAGTTTATCACATATCCCTTTTTAGAATCGCTGGTTATGTCCACGGGAATTAACAAACCTCGACATGCGTTTTGCCTGTCTCCCGGTTTAATGTCCACATGTAGTGAGGTTAGACAAAAAGGACAGTGGTCACGAGAGGTGTATCCCAACGGTGGAATTTTTTTATGACAACATTCGCAAATAAATCCTTGGTCATTTTTCTTAAAGTTTTTGTGTTCCATAGCTTCCCTTGTGTATAAAAATAGTATACCGCAAAAATCCAAAAACTCCAAGGATTTGTTTTGCTGGGAATTATATGAGCACTCAATTAAATAATATTTCTAACTAACGTAAAATTAAATAATCGAAACAGTATTGCTTTTATAGGACGAGAGTTAAAGTAAAAAGTAATAATCATTAAAAGGATTTGCGTACAGATGCAGTTTTTGGTTATCATATCTATATGGAGATAAAGATTATTCAATGGTTGCAGTCGGGGAGCAGTGCATTTTGGGATGCTTTCTTTCTCATCTTTTCTGAGTTGGGGGAAAGGATGTTTTTTTACTTTATATTCGCTTTTATCTACCTTTTTGTCAGTAAAAAATCTGCAATTAAACTGTCTTTTATATATCTGCTAAGTGTCATATCGGTCTATTCGCTCAAAGCGGCTTTTCGCCGTCCACGACCATATTTAGCAGACCCCTCTGTTGTAAATAAAGCAACCGCGTCGGGATATAGTTTTCCTAGTGGTCACTCACAGTCCTTTTCGGTGATAGCTTCTAGCGTCAACATCGATGTGTACCGACAACGGTCGGTTAAGAAGACGTGCAAAGTCGTGCTTTTGGTGTTCTCTATAGTATTGGGTATATTGGTAGGATTAAGCAGGATGTATCTGGGACAACACTATCTTTCCGACGTGGTGACAGGGTTGCTGCTGGGAGTGCTGGTGGCATGGCTAGGCGGCTGGTTGTTCGAGATTGCTCGTAGAAGGATAAACACGAAATGGATAACTCAACTAATGGTAGTAGTAGGAATTTTATCTTTCTTTGGGGTTGTTATATTACTAGTATTAGGTGTGAAAAATATATGGAGTATATACCAAGTGTTGTTGTGCTTACCTTGTTTAATCTTTGGACATCTGCTGCAGGAACGGTTCATTAAGTATGATCCTAAAGCGGAGAGAGGGCATCAGCTCGTAAAACTATTAATATTCTGTTGTGTGTCCATTGTGCTATTCGGCGTAATTTGGTGGAGTGTCGGAGATAATATTTCATTGTTTGAAACAATATTTTTGCCCTCGTTAATCATATTCACCACAGTCATTTTTCCGATGATTTTTGTAAATATATTTAAAAGAAGTTCATATACTAAAAGAGTTAATAAAAACGGCAAGTAAATAATATATTTAGGTTTGTTTTTTGTCGATTTGTGATACAATGTTGGTATGATATGCAGGCAGTATATCATACGTGGAGGAAAAATGTCAGAAACAAAAAATTCAGCTTTATCAAAAATAATAACTAGCTGTCTTACTCTACTTTTATTAGTATTTATAGCGGGATGTTCTTTTTCACTTTCTCCGCAACAGTTGCCAGCTCCGGTAATTTCTTTCGAAGAGATAGGTAACGTAATAACATGGAAACCGGTAGAACACGCTTCGAAATATACAGTTTATGAAGGAAATGTCAAGCTCGCGGACGTTGCTACTGATGGCACGGCAGATTTAAGATATGACTTTACTTCTGTATTAAAGACCCCTGGACATAACTACTCTTTTAGAGTTAATACTAGAGGAGAGGGAGATTATATCGATAGTGTTCCTAGTAATGTGCTGAATTGTACTTATGAAGAGGATATAACAGATCCCGTAGATATAGATTATACAGGGATGGTAACCCCGACTGAGAAAATAGATAACTCTATGGATGTTGCTAAAATACCTACAGAGCTAGAGGTGGTAGGCAACTTATTATTGTGGGAAATTTCTGACGGCTTGGATGTAGATAAGTACTACGTTAACTTTTATACAAGTGGTAGAAAAAACGTTACTATCGAGAGAGATGAAAATCACTACGATATAAGTGAAATAAGTGCAGATAAAATCATATCTTTCAGGGTTGGAAGTGTGATAGACGAGGTTGTATATTACAGCGAAACGTTGTTACACAATCCTGCTAATCACGACTATTACAGTAAAGTCTTTGCACTTGGTAACATACTGGCAGACCATTATATTGAAGACATGGGAGAGCTTACGGATGTACTACGCCATGCTTTTGTAAATAGGTTAGATGAGTTGCACATTGAACTTTCCACGGACTTTATGGCTAATGTCAAGACGCTTTACGGTACACAAGCGGAGTTGGGACATATAATGAGTGCTATATCCAAAGCAAATTCAGGTTTCTTAGACACCAAGCATTATGGATATAGTGTAACAGATGACGCTGATAATGAGAGACAGTTGTTGGTGTCTTTCGATTACGCTGACAGTGACGAAGAAGACGCAGCAAGCAACGTAGAACCATGGGTTTCGGGAGATAAAACTACACTGCTTCAAAGTACTAAAAATACACCTTATTATCAGACTGTTCAAGTGCTGGCTATGGATAGCAGGGCAGAAGAGTATGACGATTTTGCTTCAGATTATAAAGATAGGATTATGGAAGTTACGACGTCAGAGCAGCTGTTCTGGGCGGTACAGTACGGGTTTACTCCAGTGTTTACCAGCGAAGATTGTACTGCATTTAGAATTTATGAAAAGGCGAAAGGCGTTCTGCGTGAAATAATACGCGATGACATGACCGAATACGAGAAGGCTCTGAGTATTTTTGATTGGGTTTGTATGAGCAGTGTTTACGATTATGACACGTATGGAGATAGCCTATCTAAGCATAAGAACATAGCGTACAAAACATACTATTTAGAAGGTGTTTTCGACGATGGTTTAGCTGTGTGTGACGGGTTCTCTAAGGCATATTCCTTGCTTTGTAACATGGAGGGAATACCTTGCATAAGAGTTGTTGGGTACAGATATGAACTGGGTTACGGGCATGCTTGGAATAAAGTTTATGTCGACGGTAAATGGTATTTAATCGATTTAACAGGTTCTGAAAATGAAAGGGAAGAAGTGCAGAAAGTGGCGGGCGATGACACGCTGCATGCTGCTGTTTATCCACAATATTACGTTTATAAATACACAAAAATGTACGTGAATG
>CAYJAP010000054.1:0-3390 GCA_964368425.1 uncultured Lachnospiraceae bacterium
TTGTGCTACAATGTACATTGTTCAGACGCTGCATGCGTTTCAAAAGGAGAAATCTTGCATACAATTATGTGAGAGAAAAATATATGATAGGAAATAAAATTAGGAATGTGGCAATAATCGCACACGTTGACCACGGCAAAACAAGTTTAGTAAACGAAATGTTAAAGCAGGGCGGTGTCTTTAGAGAGAACCAAGTTGTTGAAGATAGGGTTATGGATAGTAACGCGATTGAAAAAGAGAGAGGAATAACTATCCTAAGTAAAAACACAGCTATCGATTATAAAGGATGTAAGGTCAACATTATCGATACTCCCGGACACGCGGATTTTGGTGGCGAAGTAGAGAGAGTATTGAAGATGGTTGACGGTGTCTTGTTGGTAGTGGATTCTTTTGAAGGGCCGATGCCTCAGACGAGATTTGTTTTGCAGAAAGCATTTGAGCGAAACCATAAGGTTATTATTGTTATCAACAAGGTTGACAGAAAAGACGCGCGTATCAATGAGGTGCAGGATGAAGTATTAGAATTATTCTTGGAGTTAGACGCTAGCAGTGAACAACTTAACAGTCCATTTATTCTCTGTTCTGCTCGTGAAGGTATCTGTGGAACTTCTATGGAAACGCTACAACAGGGATTTACTCCTTTGCTGGACATGATTGTAGATTACATGTCACAACCGCAAGGGGATGCGTCAGCGCCTTTTCAGATGTTAGTTTCTTCTACTGAATATAACGATTATTTAGGCAAGTTGGCAATAGGTAAAGTTGAGAGGGGAGAGATTGCTCCCAACAAGACGGTTGTAATGTGTAACTACCATGATACAAGTAAAAAGCAATCGTTTAAGATTTCCAATATCTATAACTTCTCGGGACTAAAAAGGGTGGTTGTTGATAAGGCCACGGTTGGAGATATTGTGTGTATTGCGGGCTGTCCAGATGTGAGTATAGGAGATACTATATGCGATAGAGATAGTATTGAGGCGTTACCGTTTGTGAAAATATCTGAGCCTAGCGTGGAAATGACTTTTAGTGTGAATAACAGTCCATTTGCGGGCAGGGAAGGGAAATATTGTACTAGTAGACATCTGCGTGAGCGACTATATAAAGAGGCTGTTAAAGATTTGAGTTTGAAGGTGTTCGACACCAAAAGTTCAGACAGTTTTAGAGTGCTCGGACGTGGCGAAATGCACATCTCGATTTTGATTGAGAACATGCGAAGAGATGGTTTTGAGTTCCAGGTAAGCATGCCGAGGGTGTTATATAAAGAAATAAATGGGGTAAAACATGAACCTATCGATAGGTTGGTGATAGACGTTCCAGCCGATGCTGTGGGTGCTGTTATAAGCGCTATGGGTAGCAGAAAGGGGGATTTGTTGACTATGGCTAGTCATGGAACTAGGACGCGTTTAGAGTTTCTTATTCCTGCTCGTGGATTATTTGGTTACAAGAGTCAATTTCTGACTGACACTCGTGGTGAGGGTATCATGAGCTCTGTTTTCTATGAGTATCAGCCGTATAAGGGGAACATAGAAAGGCGTAATTTTGGCGCTTTAATAGCTTTTGAGGAAGGTGAGGCTGTTCAATATGGATTATTTAATGTTCAGGACAGAGGACGACTATTGATTACTGCAGGTGTTAAGGTTTATCAAGGAATGATCGTGGGAATGAATCCTAAAGGTCTTGATATTGTCGTTAATGTCTGCAAAAAGAAACAGTTAACAAATATGAGAAGTGCCTCAGCGGATGAGGCTTTGCGATTAGAGCCTGTAAGAGCTTTGACTTTGGAAGAGAGTTTGGAGTTTCTTAATGATGACGAATTACTGGAAGTTACACCACGTTCTTTAAGGCTGAGAAAGATTATTCTAAATCATACCTTAAGAGGCAGAGAAGATTTTAAGAGGAAATCAGAATAAAAAGAGCTCCTCTTTTTATTTTATACGGGTATTGACTATCGCTAATTGCAGTGCTATACTTAGTCTATAATTGTCGAGAGGAGATGTGTATGACGACTTTAAATTTTGATAAAACTTTTGAAGAGTTTTTAAGATATACTGAAATATTTGGCAGAGAAGATGCCCAAGGTGCGGTTGCTTATTGGGATCATATAATAAAGCACGGAAGTTGTTGTCAGGAGTTTGAAAAACTGTTAAAAGAAATCTCTGGGGATTGCGAATATGTAAGGCAGTATCTTTTAGACAGGGCATTAGAAATAAAAAAACAGCGAGCTTATGAGGAGCAAATAGAAAACCTCACAACTCAAAAAGACTCTCTTTACATAAAAATTGATGAGATAGAAGAAGAGGCATTAGAGGCTGGCGTTAACCCAGTTGCCGAAACAAGTAAATTAACTCAAGATATTGTTTGGAATGATAAAAAGATTAAGAAGGCAAAATCAGATGCGGCTAAGTCAAAAGAAAGGGTTCACGAACTGACGAATGCTTGCGACGTTCAAGTGCTTAAACATAATGTTTCTTCTGGTAAAGGAATATGTGGAGTATCAGAAACGCTTGCTCACAATATTAACAAAGCTATAAACAAGAGACAGAACAATCTCTTTGATTGGTTTGGGTTGGAGTTGGAGTGGCCACTAGGTGCTCATATAGATGATCTACTAAGACTCGAAGATATGAGAAAGATTATCATAATGCTAAAGTTGTTAGAAAAATATTCTCCTAAGTTGTTTATCAATTACTCTCTCGACCTTATGAACAAGGCTTACCCTATTGATGATGATAACGTTAGTGAATATTCGCTCGCTTGCGGTAAAGAAATTGCAGAAAATTATAGGCAAGCATGTATAGCTAGACGGTCTAAAAAATAACAAATTGTATCACGGTAAGACGTGGTGCAATTTTTTTGTCGAATGTGTAATTTTTTAAGTGATATAAAATCACTTTTTTGGTATTAGCTGCTATCACTGTTTTACATGCTTGCAAACGCAAGGGGTATATTGAAAAGTGTCATTTCACTTTCAAATAGATGGTTTTTGAATTTTTTATGGTGTAAAATTTACACTTTCACGGAACACGTGGGAGAGTGGTGGGGCTGGGCAAAAAAAATGTTAAAATTTTTGAAAAAAACTTGAAAAAAAGGGTTGACATTGCATTTTTATAATGGTAAACTAGCGTTGCGTTCACTGAGAAAGTGATACCAAAGCGTTCCTTGAAAACTACATAGTCATAAAATAAACAACGAGTAATAAAGTTAAGTAAATTAACGAGTAATACGAATCAAAGTAAAGTATCAATTTCAATTTGCAATATATAACAGTGCAAAAATATTGATTCTTTCGTTTAGTTTTATTAAATATTAGATAAAAAACCAAAGTATATTCGACGAATACGATCAAGCGAAAAAGAGCGTATGGTGGATGCCTTGGCACTAGACGCCGAT
>CAYJAP010000055.1:0-3211 GCA_964368425.1 uncultured Lachnospiraceae bacterium
AATATATAGTATTTATATAAGACATTTATAAAGATAAATTTTGTAGTAACAAAAAAACATATAAAGTGATAAATTTTTTATAAATAAATTTTGCCCTTATAGTCATATTTCATCTGTTGCGTTAGTAAAATAATAACAAATGAGTATAGGGGGTCTATTTTATATGGCATTTGAACCAAACTATGATAAGGTGGTTAGCAGTTGTAGAAAAAGGCTGGGTGTGACACAGGCTCAAGTTGAATGCAACCTGCCGGCTAACGAGAATACGCAAATTAATAGGGTGTTATGTACTAACGCAAGGTCTTACATAGGTTCTTACGAGTTAGCTAGCGGCGAAATATCTTTCAGTGGCTATGTGAATTTTCAAGTAATCTATGATGGCGGACAGATACAGGGCATGGATTATACTGCGGAGTTCAAGGAGAAGTTTTCTAATCCTGCTATCTTAGTTACATCAGTGCCTATCATGCGTTGCTCGGTAGTAGATGTTTCATCGGATATTATTTCTCCATCTGAACTAAAAGTGTCGGCGATTATCGAAATAGTTGTGGATGTTGTAGAAAGCAACGAGTATAACATCTTGACAAGCGTACAGGGAGATAATATTTTCTTAAAAAATGAGGACTTAACTTATACTTCATATATCGGTATGGTAAATAACAGATTTGACCAAAACTTTGATGTTGAGATAAAAGATAATGTGTCAAAAGTGTTGTCAGTGTCGCCAAATATCTATATCGAAAAAGCCACCCCTAAAAATGATTTTGTAGAAATTACAGGGGGCTTGAACATAGACATTTCTTATCTGCCTACAGAAGAAAATGCTACTATTAAAAGTATTCAAAAGGAGATATCTTTCAAACAAGAAATCGCGCTCAAGGATGTGCGAGAAGACAGTTTGATTACCAGCGTATTACATATGGTGAGTGGAGATATAAAGATAACTACTAATGTGGATGAGTCACAATCTATTGTGAACATAGATATACCGGTTGTATATGACGGCTACGCATTTAATAGAAAGAGCATTAACACAACAGTAGATTTATTTTCTACAACAAACGATGTTAATGTTGATACTCACAGTGTGGCTGTGCTACAGAGACATATAACTGAAACCGCTAAAGAAAAGTTTGTTAACAATGTGGTTATAGGCAATGATATGCTACTTATTGACGATGTGCTTGCAGTTTATGCCAATAACGTTGCACTATCATCTGTTACAGCTAGTGGAGATAATCTACATATAGAGGGAGTTGCAACAGTAACAGTTGTGTATTTTAACAAGGAAGAAGTAAGCACGAATTCAGTTATTGTAGAAAGTCCTTTTGCTGTAGATTTGAAGATTGAAAACATTGAGGGAATGGATTTGGCTATCAATGTTGTGCTAGGAGAATTATACGCGAAAGGAAAAAGAGGAAATGAGATTGAGGTAAGCGGTTCGTTGTATATATGGGTAGACGCTTTCTCAGAAGGCATGGAAGGAATTATAAGCTCTCTCAAACTAGGAGAGGCTAAAGATGTTCAAAGTGCTCCATTATTAATTTACATCGTAAAACCTTCTGAACAAATTTGGGATGTTGCCAAAGCACTCTCTATATCGCCAGAAGTGATAACTACTCAAAACCCTAATTTGGAGTTGCCATTACAGGGTGGTGAGAGAATAAGAGTCTATAAACAAAAGCTAGTAAATTTTTAAATTGAATATAAAATAGGATAGTGCAAAATTCAACAATTTTGTACTATTTTTTTGTCTGTCACTAGCATAACTTTTTCTTTCTCGGTAAATAATCTCAACATCGGAGGGATTATGAAAAAGGTTATTTTTCTCATCATGGCAGTCGTTTTTAGTAGTGTTATATTCCAAGGGTGCTCGGGACAACTAAACAGTACAGAATATCTTAGAATACATATACGTGCAAATTCAAACTCGCTAGAAGATCAGCAGATTAAATATAGAATAAAGGAAGAGGTTCTTAATTATCTTACTCCTTTAATTGCAGAGTGTTCAGATAAAAAGGAAATGCAGGCAGTTATAAGAAGAAATATTCCTCAGATCAACGCTATAGCAAATAATGTTCTAGCAACTAATGGGTTAATATATGCCACGCAGTCATGCGTTACTAATGAATATTTTCCTACCAGAACGTACGGAGATACAACACTGTCCGAGGGGTTTTATGATGCGCTGATCGTGAATCTGGGAGCAGCAGAAGGAGATAACTGGTGGTGCGTGGTATATCCTCCTTTGTGTTTCGTTAATGCTACAGAAATAAATGGAGAGAACTTTAGGTATAAAAGTAAAATTGTAGAGTTAATTAATAAATTCAAAAGGTAATGTTTAATTCCAGTAAATTGAGAAATAATTTTCATAGGGGTAAGTTATGTTAAAGAAATATTCGATATTATTGATACCTTTTTCCGTTCTATTGATCTGTGTGATAAGTTTGAGTTTAGTTTTCTCTCAGTTCCCATCGTCTTCTAGCATGCACGTTTCTGCTGGGACTTCGGATATTATAGAGATTCAGACTCGTTTACGCGACTGGGGATATTACAATGGTCCAATCACAGGTGAGATAGGTGCCGAGACTAAAGAGGCGATAAGATATTTTCAGAGAATACATGATATTTCTCCAACAGGAGAGTTGGATCTCGCCACAATGGATGCATTGGGAGTGTATATCACAAAACAGACGAGCAATGATTTATATTTGCTTGCAAAATGTATATATGCTGAGGCGAGAGGAGAGCCGTACGTTGGTCAAGTTGCAGTGGGCGCGGTTATTTTGAACCGTGTCGCCAGTCCTGATTTTCCCAACACGATCTACGGAGTGATATACCAGCCGTGGGCATTTACCGCAGTACACGACGGACAGATTGCTTTAGAACCTGATTCCACAGCCTATCAGGCTGCACAAGACGCTCTTAGCGGTTGGGACCCGAGCTACGGGTGTTTGTACTACTACAATCCTGTTACTGCGAGCAGTTCCTGGATTTTTAACAGACAGACTGTAGTTACGATAGGGGCACATGTTTTTGCCATATAAGGAGATAAAATGAGTAAACAAGCGATAATAATAACATTGAGTGTGACACTTGGATTGATAAGTTTAGGTCTGCTGACAGGACTTATAGTATTTGTCATTAGCACAAATACTTATGCTACACAACTAGAAAACGTATACGAACGTTCTTTGTATGAGCTGTCTAC
>CAYJAP010000056.1:0-3014 GCA_964368425.1 uncultured Lachnospiraceae bacterium
AAGTAGGATTCGAACCTACAACCTATCGGTTAACAGCCGAGTGCTCTACCGTTGAGCTATTCAGGATTGACAATGATATTATATGCATAAATATATAAAAAGTCAACACATATTTTTATTTTTTTGTTATTTGCACTTATCTTTTTGAGTTACTGCCGCGGCTTGTTTTTATTGCTATCTTTCTATGTTTTGCAACTTCATATCCCTGTACATTTTATAAGTAAAATATTAGTTGGTTAAACCATGATTTATTGTAATCAGATTTGTAGTTTTATAAAGTAATATTATTGTCAGGTCGTACAACAATCTTTCACAAGAAATATTTAACGCGTGTGAATGCTGATAAAGGTGGAAAATAAAAAGCACATCTTGATAAGATGCACTTCTTGTTTATATTCAAATGAAATATTTAATTATTTGCCGTCGTTGAAGTAGAGTATACCAATTGTGTTTTTGCCACAATGACTGGTGACAGTTGAGCCGGCGGTGCTTTCAATAATTTGTTTAAATGCAAAATTGCTCTCGATGGCTTTCCTTGCGGCTGCGATCATCTCGGGAGTGGCCGTGCTGTATGTTAAGAAAATTTTAGACAAGTCAGGAGTATTATATTCTTTGAAAGTATCATTGATATAAGAAACTACAACGTCTTCCATCTTACCACGATACTTGTTTTTCATTACCATTTTGCCTTTCTTAATTTCTACAGAGGGATGAATTCTTAGGATATTTGCACCTAATAGGGCTACTCCAGAACATCTTCCGCCTTTATGTAAGTAATCTAACTTTTCTATGACAAAACTTACTTGTACTTTATGTTTTCTTTCGTTTAACTTCTGCGCAATGGTCTTTACATTTTCGCCCTTTTTCACTAATTCTGCCGCATATAACGCGAGCAATCCTATACCTGTTGTAAGGCTGAGGGTGTCTATTACAAAAACGTTTTGCAACTCATTAGCTGCCAGTACTGCATTTTGGTGTGAGCTAGAAATTTCCGATGAAATATTAATGTGGATAACAGCCTCATACTCTTTCAATAAGCTTTCGAAATGCTCCTTGTAGTCGTAAGAGTTGATGGCGGATGTTTTTGGTAAAATACCTGTTTTAGCGACATAATCGAAAATCATTTGGTTATTGATGTCTATGCCGTCGTAATAATTGTTGTCTCCAAGTGTTATTATAAAGGGTGAAATTTTTATATTATTTTCCCTTATCTGTTCTGGATTTAAATCGCTTACACTATCGCACGAAACTGCTATTTTCATATTATCTCCTATATTTTAATATGAGGAATTTGTCTCCTCGCTATTCTTTATAAAATTATAAAGATTTCTGTAAAGTCTGTCAAACAAATCTTGTTGTGAAGTTGCATTATTGATTAAAAGTCTGTCAAAATGCCTCATGCCAAATTTGCTGAGCAATATCGCTATGTGTTTGCTAAAAAGATTAATTTCATGTAATATATGTATGTTAAGACATATTTCGACGTATTGAGGATATATGAAAGAGAATGTTCATGTCGGTCATAGACAGAGATTAAGAGAGTTAGTTAACAAGAAGGGCCTTGAAAACATGCCGGAACATCAGGTGCTGGAGATGTTACTTGCCTTTGTTATTCCACAAAAAGACACAAATCCTCTCGCTCATATGCTAATACGGAAGTTTGGCAGCCTGGGTGGGGTGTTGGATGCTAACAAAGAAGAGCTCGAAAAAGTAGTAGGGATAGGACCGAAAACGTCCAGTTTTTTATCCACGATTGTTCCAATATGGTCATGCTATAAGATTAGTAAATTCAACAAGAAAGCGAAAATATTTAACACGGTTCAGGCATACGATTTCATTAAGCCATTTTTAGACGATAAAAAACAGGAAGAAATTTATGTGGTATGTATCGACAATAAAAACTCGGTTGTATCTACAGAAAGGCTGTCCCAAGGGAATAAAAGCAGCTCGCCGCTAGATATTAAAAAGCTAACAGAAAAGGTGTTATCTTCTCAATGCAATAATTTTATACTGGCACATAACCATCCTGACGGCTTGCCATACCCGAGTGCTGAGGACGATAAGTTGACAAAGGCGATAGCTATCTCAATGGAGATTAATAAACTTAATTTTCTAGACCATATTATAACCGCTGCAGAATCTAATTTTTATAGTTATAGATTGAATGGAAATTTAGATGAAATGAAGAGCCTAGCCCAAAGGTTGTTAGGAGATTCCGCATTAGCGCAAAAGGTGTGTGAGTTTAATGAAAAATAAAAAACAGCAGGATAACCTACTGTTTTTTATTTTTACGTATTATTTAAAGTTAATATTTTTTACTTCAAAGAATCCTTGTGGGTGGTCACACACTGGACAAAGGTCAGGAGCAATCGTGCCCTTTATTGTATGTCCACAGTTTCTACATTGCCATATTACATCTTTGTCTTTAGCAAAAACTTTTTTGTTGGTGATATTTTCCATAAGTTTTTTGTAGCGAGCTTCGTGCTCTTTTTCAATCTTAGCTACGCCCTTAAACTTTTCTGCAATATCTTTAAATCCTTCTGCTTCAGCAGTTCTTGCCATCTTCTTATACATCTTTGTCCACTCATAGTTTTCACCATAAGCAGCATCTGCTAAGTTATCTATTGTAGATGGAACTTTACCGCCGTGCAAAGCTTTGAACCACAACTTAGCGTGTTCTTTTTCATTTCTCGCAGTTTCATCGAAAATTGCAGAGATATTTTCATATCCGTCCTTTTTTGCCTGAGAAGCGTAATATGTATACTTTGTGTAAGCTTGTGCCTCTCCAGCAAATGCTTCCCACAAATATTTTTCTGTTTTTGTTCCTTTTATTTCCATATAAACCTCCATGAATTATAAATAGTTTAACGAAAACCGTCTTTTTTGTAAACTAAAACGCCACTATTTTTTAGATTATAAATCAGGATAGCATGCTTTTCTGCATAAAAAATTTAAACTTTTCTTTTTTGTTTTATTTTTTGGCTAATGTATACTATAATAATATAAACTATATA
>CAYJAP010000057.1:0-2968 GCA_964368425.1 uncultured Lachnospiraceae bacterium
TAAGTCGTAACAAGGTAGCCGTATCGGAAGGTGCGGCTGGATCACCTCCTTTTAAGGAGTAGCATTATGCTACTTGAAATGACTTAATGGTATGTAGATGTATCGCAAGATTCATTTCATCATTAAGAACATGTGTGCTCACATACATGTTAAAGAATGTTCGTGATATCATTCTTTGAAAAAAATATCTCAGAAATCAATTCATCATTAAGTCATAGGATGAATTTGAATAAGTAATTTATATCTTATACACTATTCAATTTGTATGGGTTGAAGAAACTGCTAGTCAGTTTCTTTTTTTGTCAAATTTTAAATGGTTATTGTATTGTGTAGGCGTTAGTGGTATACTTATAGTGAAGTTAAATTGAGAGAGGGTTATTATGAATGAATTAGCATCTTGTGCAGAAATATTAGCTGCGATGAGAAAGGCTACTCCAGAAACTGTTAATGAAGCTCAAGTTATTGCTTATGCTACCACGATAGGGAAAGTTAGTTGTCCTTGTTGTGTGAAAGGTTTTATGTCACAATGTGAAAAACTTTCTCTTAACATGGATCAAATAAAAGCTGCCATTGCAAAAGGACAAGCATCGAAAAATGACCAAGAAAAGTTCTCTTACGAACTTATGGAAAAGATGGACGAAAAGAGAAAAGCGAAGAGATAAAAATACCGTTTTACCGGTATTTATTCTATCACTAATTATGGGATCAGGCTAGTCCTGATTTTTTTGTTCAGCAATATTAAAAGTCTATTTTGGTTACGTTTTTTATATGCGGTAGGAGGCATTCACAGTAAGCTAGCTTCTATTTTATCTCTTCGTTTACAACTTCCTCTCCCTCATATATCATCCTTTTTTCTACCATGTGTAAGAGATTTACAAGTCTTAACCTAAGGTGACGTTGGACAACTATAGGAAGGAGGTGTAGCATTAGATTTATTACAACGACAGGAATTCCTGCGCTAAATAAATACTGTTCGGGAACGAAAAGTAGTGATACAAAGCCCCATATTATACAGGATATATGTAAAAACTCGGCAAAACAGTTTTCTTGCAAAAAGACTCGAAGATACTCCGGATTGCGTGGGTCGTATATTTTATCTTTTGGAAAATGACTTAATCTACCTAGCTCAGGAATCTTTTCTTTCCATCTCTTGATTCTCAATTTTTCGTATAATATTTTCTCGAATTTGAAGACATGAAAGATTCTTCTGTCAGGATTAAAGAAACCTTTCGGTACTACTCTGAGTAGGATACTAATAAGTATGGATGGTAGGGTGGCGATACATATTATCAGAAAGACGTCAAAAACTACACTAATTTGGAAACTCCCAATCAGATTAACTGAGGTTATTCCCAGTACGCCTATGCTGATTAATATTATATAAAGAAACATAATCCCTCTTATTGAATGCTAGCATAATATTATAATATAATCAAATTAATTGCAGGACTGAGACTTCAAATGAATGTATTTGTATATGTTTTTATCTGTAAGAAGTTAGATCAGTCTACCAGAAGATAATCTTATTATTCTATAAGTTTCCTAATATATGTAGTAAGTAAGTTAAACTCTTTCACTAACATACAAAAACCCCTGATATTCAAGGGTTTTTATCTTTTTGTTAATACTAACACTTTTAGTGATACTGTGATACTAGTTGGTGTAATATCAAAAAAAACTTTTTGTTCCGACATTAATGGGGTCATAGCTAAAATGTTTTTCATATATTCTTTATCTGGATTTAAAGTATACTCAATTAGTTTTTCACTTTGTATGATGTATGATTTTTTTAAATTATCCAATACATCTTCTCGGTATTCATTAATATTGAATGTCTCGCGTATTTCTTGTAAATAATTTTTTGTAGGTATAACCTTTATTATAACTCCATTATCGCGCAGTACTCGGTTACATTCTTTCGGATTGATTGGCGATAGAAAATTAATAATCATGTCAATGGAATTATCTTGAATGGGCAAAAAATTTAAATCAGATACTAAAGAGATGACATCATTATAAACATAATCTGAAGACATTTTTATGGCGCATTTAGATAAATCTAAAACTAAAAAACGGTGATTTGTCTTGGTCGACAGAATGTTTGTTATGGAACCTTCGCCAGAACCTAAGTCGCATATCGTAGTAGGGGAAGCTTTATTAACGATTGCAGATATGTGCTCTATTACTGGATCAAAAAAGCCACTTAAAATCACTTTGCGACGTGCAGAAAATAAATCTGCTGTATAATGTTTATCAACAGGAAGACTTCGGTTTTTAATTAAAGTACAAAATCCTTGTTTTGATATATTAAAAGTGTGTTTATTATCGCAAATTAATGTTTTTGAGTTTACGTTTAATACCAGTTTAGAATTGCAAATGGGACAAATTAGCAAAGAATTTAGTTCCTTTATCATATTGCAAAACATATCAAATTTACTAATGTTTTTCATGGCATATCCTTACTACCAATATATTTTTTTTATCAAAGCTATTTAGTTTATTATTTAATATATCATTAGTTTCATCTTTATTGCAAGATATAGGATCAAGAAGTGGAGCATTAAATACGGCGAAGGGTTTATGATTTGTCTTTATTTTGTGCGCGAATTTAGAAATCATATTTACCTCCTTACTACTGTTAATAATTATATTATCTTATTAATATCAAAGTCAAGTTAGTTTGCGTGTCTAGTTTATTGTAAAAGATCTTTCAGCAATATAACAAAAAACCCTTGACATTAGGGGTTTTTTGTATTAAAATTTACTTGCGTTTTAAAAATAAAATATTTAACAATTAGCCCTGTTTAATATTCCGATTTTTAGATTTGCTGGTTTGTAGAGTGGTATCGCGCAAACCTTGAAGATAATAATTAGATTAGGAGAAAAATATGAAGACAGTTATGGCAAACGCACAAACTGTGAAAAGAGAATGGTTATTAATTGACGCTGCAAACATTCCTCTAGGAAG
>CAYJAP010000058.1:0-1276 GCA_964368425.1 uncultured Lachnospiraceae bacterium
AAAAACAGCGGTGTAAGTTCTGCACTATTGGGGAATGTCGGAGACCCTTTTTGCGACATAATCAAATATCCTACCGTAGATTATGTTGTGCTGGAGATCAGTTCTTTTCAGTTAGAGACTACGGATAAGTTCAAGCCCTATATAGGAGCGATACTCAATATAGATGAAGACCACTTAGACAGACATAAGTCTATGGATAATTACATAAAAGCGAAAATGGATTTGTTTAAAAATTGTAATGATAAATGCTTTGCTATACTTAATACTGACGATGAGTGTACTATGCAAAACCTGTCGAATGTGTTTGCTAAAGCCGTTTTTTTCAATGATAAGAAAGGGTTGAACATTAGAGATGATAAAATATTTATCGGAAATAGAGTGTTCTGTGAGGGCGTTTCCTCTTTCTGTACAAGCAAGGTTTTCTATGACGATATCTTAGTGGCAATACAAGTTGCTCTGTTGTTAAAGGTAAGCAAAGATAATATTATCGCTAATCTTAAAACCTTTAAGTGGTTGGAGCATCGGGTTCAGTTGGTTGCGGAAATTAATGGCGTACAGTTTATCAATGACAGTAAAGCCACAAACTTCCATGCGTGTATGTGTGCGATAAAGTCTATCGATAGAAAAGTCACGCTATTGTTGGGAGGGCAGGATAAGGGGCTGGACGCGAATGAGTTTATTACTGGGTTGCCGGAGAATGTTAACCGTGTAATTTTATTCGGTAAGAAGATGAAAAAGATGCAGAAGAGTTGTAAGAAGGCTAACATATTTTTTGATTTCTTTGACAATCTAGAAGATGCTTTTGATTTTGTTGCAGATACATCTGTAGCCGGCGAGGTGGTGCTGTTAAGTCCTGGGTATAGTAGTTTCGACAGTTACAGCAGTTATAAAGACAGAGGGAATCACTTTATAGACTTGGTCAATAAAAGGAAAATGTAATGACAAAAAAGAAGATAAATGTTAAGTTGCTCTTTTTAGTTATTGGAATAACAGTATTCGGAATTCTGATGATATACTCTGCCAGTAGTTACAGCTCAGAAGTGAACTACGGTGATGATTTTTTCTTTGTAAAGAAACAATTATTGGGTCTTGTTTTTGGTGTAATAGCGATGATTGGAATGTTCTTTTTTGACTACCATAGATTTGTTAAACTTAGATACTGGGTTATTGGACTGAGTTTGTTGTTGTTGGTAGCGGTGTTTATTCCGGGAATTAGTATCAGCAACTACGGAGCGAGAAGGTGGATTGGGTTTGGCGGGTTTTCCATTCAGAGTAG
>CAYJAP010000058.1:1376-2744 GCA_964368425.1 uncultured Lachnospiraceae bacterium
CAAGGAATAAAGATTGCGATACGTGCAGTCGATAGATTAGGCTCGTATCTCGCATTCGGTATTACGTCGGTAATAGCTTTTCAAGTGCTAATAAACATATGTGTGGTGACGGGGACGATTCCTCCCACGGGTATTCCTCTTCCGTTTATCAGCTCAGGTGGCACTAGTCTGATGGTTTTCTGGGGTGCAATAGGTATTCTCTTAAACATTCATAAACAATCGGCCGTTCCCATGGAGTATACAGAAAGAACTTTCTTCAAGCGAAGAAACAAAGCATATGTTTGGAGGAAAACCCCCGTTGTAACAAATCACTCCTGAAAATAATACAATGAAGTATGAAAGATAAAGGGGTGTGCGTGGAGGCTTTTCGTATTCTAGGGGGCAAAAGCTTAAATGGGGAGTTGTGTGTAGATAGTGCTAAAAATGCATTGCTTCCTCTTTTAGCATGTAGCATCATGAGTCAAGGTGAAATTATTATAAAAGATTGTTCTAAATTTGTCGATGTCGTACATATGGTAGAAATCTTAGAAACTCTCGGAGTTAAGAAAACTTTTGAGGGAGAGGATTTACATTTAGATTGCCGATATGCAGACAAATTTTTTGTGTCAGAAGAACAGACAAAGCAGGTGCGTAGTAGTATCTTTATGCTAGGTCCATTACTCGCCCGATTTAAAAAAGCCCGAGTGGCTTACCCGGGAGGCTGTAACATAGGCACTCGACCGATAGATTTACATCTTAAGGGATTGAGAGAGTTAAATGTTAAGATCGAGGAGCGTCATGGATATATCTACTGTGACGGTTCAAACATGCGTAGTAATCAGCTGCACTTGGATTTTCCGAGTGTGGGGACGACTGAAAATCTCATGATGGCATGTGCATTATTAAAAGGCGAAAGCAAAATACATAACGCAGCCAAAGAGCCAGAAGTTGAGGATTTACAAAATTTCTTAAATGCTATGGGTGCAAAAGTGTATGGAGCGGGGAGTAGTACAATCACGATTGTGGGTGTAGAAAAGTTGCACGGGTGTGTATATAAACCTATAAGTGACAGGATTATAACAGGCACTTACCTTATCGCTGCGGCAATGGCTGGCGGTAAAATCAAACTCACAAACGTTCAGTCCGAACATAATCTGGCGTTGTTAAATAAGCTTTTTCAAGCAGGTTGTAAAATAAAACAAGATAAAGATACTATCACTCTACAAATGAGTAGACGTCCAAAGAGTTTGAGCAGAGTCGAAACGATGCCTTATCCTGGCTTTCCTACTGATTTACAGAGTCAAATACTAACTCTTCAGACGATAAGTAACGGTAACTCAGCTATAATCGAGAATCTCTTTGAAACTCGTTTTAAGATATATCCTGAGC
>CAYJAP010000059.1:0-2723 GCA_964368425.1 uncultured Lachnospiraceae bacterium
TTATACATAAGTTCTCTTGCATAATAAAAGTTTTGTCTGGCACTTAACGGAGTTCCTTCCGCGATTAAAGATTGGTATATTTTTAGATTTCTATCCCCGCCGCTCTTGTTTTCTTTTTTATGGGAAATTGCAACGTCAAGGTAAACAATATTTCCATGGGGAGTTATTGCCTCATGTACAGGATCTTTCCAGAAAAAAGTGTTATCGTTTTTTACAATTCTTTCTCTGTAATAAGAGAATGTAGGATGCCCCATCTCATCAAACTGTATGTTATACTTCAGCATCGCGACATCTACAGTAGGATCAAACGCCCTCTTTACTTCCAGTAATTTCTCCCGCTGACTTTCCTCCATTACATCATCCGCATCCAGCCACATTATATAATCTTTAGTCGCTTTACTAAACGAAAAATTTCGTGCAGCAGAGAAGTTATTTACCCATTTAAAATCATAAATTTTATCAGTGAACGTTTTTGCAATCTCTTTTGTTGCATCTTCTGAACCAGTATCTACGATTATAATTTCATCAAAAACATCTCTGACACTATGCAAGCAACGAGCCAGCACCTTCTCTTCATTCTTTACAATCATACATAAACTAAATTTCATATTAAAGTATATGCAACGTCCCTTTTGTTTGATAATATCCCCAAGAAGACTATTGAAACTTCACATAAGATATGATAATATCTAGGTATGGATTTGTTAGAAAAATTTCAACTTCATATGGATACTCAGAAAAAGTTCGGGTATATTTCCAATCAACAAGCAGTAAAACTACTACAGGCGTTTGGCACTTTTCAGAAAGATGGCAACTACGACAGATGTCCCGAGAGCATCATCGATTTCCTGAATCTCACAGCCTGCCAAGCCCTATCGGCTGAACTGTTCGCTTTAGATGTGGTTAAATATTTACCTCCCACAAAAGCTAAAACTATCTTGGATGCTGCCAGCGGTATGGGATGTGCCTCCGCCCATATGCTTAGCCAGTTTAACTATAAGCAGGTATATGCGATAGACGAAGAACTTAAACAGGCTGCTCAGGGACATTACGATAAGATATACAGAATGGGAAACAGTATCACTTGTGACGAACTTGCCGGAAGGGGAAAAGGCACAGACTTCTCGATGTATGACTATGTGGTTTCGTGTAAACCTTGTGCAGCAACTGAGCGTATAGCGAGACAATGTTTACGACAGGACAAGGGGTTTATCGCTCTTCTATGTATTTGCAATAATAAAACAATTTACGATCACTCCTTTTCATCAGTGGAGCAATGGTACGATTATTTGGATAAGATTTCTACTGAGGCTCGTATAGTAGAAGTAAATAAAATACATTATTTTACAAATCTTCCCAGTATAAATCCCACACTTGTTCCATACAGAAGTGTATACCGTTAAAAACTACATAAAAACACTTTATATTCACACAAAAAAATCAGGCAAATGGCCTGATCTGAGATAATGATTATAAAGTGTTGGAAGTGTAGTTTTATTTTTTGTTTAAATTTTCTAACATCTTATTAAAGGCTTTCTCCTTGAGAGACTCACTTTCCTGTTTGATTTCACAATCACAATTTGGATATATCGGTTCACCCACTATAATTCTATAGTTGTGTTTTCCTTCACCGTCTTTTCTCGGTTCAGTTTTTAAAGTAACGGGCAGTATAGGCACACGATTTTGAGCAGCGAACCTAAATGCACCTATCTTGAACGGACGTAAACCCTCGTAGTTTTCACATAATGCACCTTCTGGACACACGTGCAAAACATTCCCATCTTGCAACAATTTATTCATTTGCTCGAAGAATATTGGTTTAACCTTTTCATCTGTAGGAATAGGAATTCCACCACTACGAGCAATCAATCTATGAACACTCAGTCCGAGATTTTTCTCTAATGTTATCCAGTTAACTCTACGTAATTTGAATAGACTAAGAGCAATCATTTGTACATCTAACACGTGGATGTGGTTTGATACCACCACAACACCCTGCTTTCTTACCTGCTTTAGGAACTGCTTACCCTCAACTTTGATTCTGTATGCCATTCTAATATATATATTAAGAAACAAGAATGCTACCAATCTATGCAAAAATGACATAAGAAGAAACCATACAGACTGGTTATAGAATTTATAGTTCGCATCGGCTTTAAAGGGTTTTACCGTCTTCAGCCGGGTTTTGTGTTCAGCAACCTGAGATATTTCTCCCATTTCTTCTCCAGAAATATTTAGTCTATACTAAGTTTAACATACTCCGTAAATTTAACGTAACAAATTTACACAATTGCCAAAACTTAACTCTTTTAGTATTCCCCAAAGCAGCTTTTAAAAACCTACAGGGTAAACTACTTTTACTCTCCTGATAAAGAGGAAGCGCGGTGTATAGTGTATTAGTGCTATTCATCGTTATGAACAACAACATCTATGTGTTCACATGTATATCGGTGTTAAAAAGAAATAAACTTAATAGCCTATTTTTATATGTTACAAAAAATATCTTTAACCTTGTTCGTCTTCTGGCGGACAATTTTTTATAGTTAACGCAATACGCTTCTTCTGCACATCTACACTCAATACCTTAACCCGAACAACATCGCCCACTTTCAATACTTCGCTTGGGTGTTTGATATAGTCTTTGCTGATCTCAGATATGTGAACCAAACCATCTTGGTGTACCGATATATCCACAAAAACTCCAAAGTCGATTACGTTTCGAA
>CAYJAP010000060.1:0-2667 GCA_964368425.1 uncultured Lachnospiraceae bacterium
TTACCAAGGCGGTGCTTTACCGACTAAGCCACATCAGCATGTGCGAAAGAATTTCGCGGGGAATAGTGAAAAAAATGAAAGTTGAAGAGTAATGTTTTTTGTGAAATTGCTCATGCTAAGGCGACGTACTGTCACTATATGTATTTAAGAAGTGACAATTTCAGGTAGTGCTTAGACTGTCTTTTTATCATACACCGGTAAACGCAGTCACAAATATATTATATATACTTACGAATAAATGTCAATCTTTATCAACAAAAACATTGTAACATTCATGGGAGGCGTTTCAATATGTTCCAAGATATAACAGAACCGACTAAGTGTATCTTATAGTGTTATACAGAAAAGAGACGTAACACGAAGAGTGTCAGTGATGCAAGTAATTAAAAATAAAAAATCAGGCTGACAAACCTGATGTGATATAGATATATCTGCAATTTAAAGGAAGTGTCTTGTATGCTAATGTACTAATAACTTTAGATGACCATTCCTACTTATTGCACGTGCATTTTCATTTATATTTTCTATTTATTATTTTTAAATTTAAGCTTAGTTGGTGGCACACCCGTATCCTGACGATGCTTATATTTATTAAGTGCTACGAAAAGTAGTGTCATCAATGTAGCTATAGCGAAACCGATAACAAACATGATAGACGTGTAAACAATGTTTATGCTAAACCAACCAAGAGAAATTTGTGTGCCAAGGTTGTATATGAATTTAAACGGAGAGCCCTTGTAGGTGTAAATGTAGAAGTAGTTAGCCTCTTGACCAGTGTAGAAGTTGATTAGCGGGTTGCAGATTATCACAACTGCCAATAAGGCTATGTAGATACCTAGTGCGATAAAAATATCTTTTAATTTAATCTTTGTGTCATAGAACATAAAGAAATAAATTGCTCCCACAATGATGAACAGATGTCCCCAGATATAGGCCTGTGGCAAGATTCTAAATACGTTAGCGTAACCAGCTAGTCCGTCGGCGATAATGATCGCTGAAAATGCCGCCGGCAGATTGATGCTCCAAGCCATGACCCCAGCAATCTTATTTTTGAACACTAATGCAATGAATACTAAAATATTTCCAAGATGACAGAATTGCAAAGGAATAACCTCCTTGCTGAACCCCCAGTTGTTGGAGATTAATATATCCAGATTACGCATCAGTAAAACAGCAAGACCAAGAGACCCGATCACGACTCCTACAATATATTTGATTTTTTCGCTTCGTTTTCGTAATAATAACCATAAAAGAAGCAGGGATATAGCTGGAGCTAAAATAAGAATATAATGCCAAACAGACCAAAGTTGAAATCTCATAATTATACCTTCCAGATAGATTTTTTAATATAAGTCTAGTTTAGTATGTAAAAGTGAAATGTTGTGTCTCTCGTAAACATGTTTTTCCTAACTCTACAAAGAAGAGTTTTCCGTAAACAAGTTACCATTTTGAGTGCAGACTGTCAACGTAAAAGCCGTTATCGAAAAAAGGTTCTCTCAGTTAGGAAGAGTTTTATCGTCGACAACAAAACAAGAAAATACACTTTTGTCGACAAAAGGCGCAAAGTGTTTGATATTATTTTTGATAACGTATATATTATATATGTGAACTTTACATATAAAGAACATCTTTGAGTTGGAGGAGATATGAAGAGAAAAATAGGATTATTGGCTATAATCGGGGTTATTTTAATAAGTATGGTGACGTTTGTTTCTTGTAAGGGCAAAGACCCAGATCCAACACCGCAGCCAGTCACAATATCCAGTGTTTTGCTTACTACTACCAATGTTAAGCAGAACTTCTATGTGGGAGAAAGTTTTACTTCCGCTGGATTGGTTGTAGAAAAGCGAATGAGTGATGGAACAAAAGAATCAGTGGACATTGATGATGTGACTATCACTACCGATTACGACTCGGATATTATCGCACAATACACTGTTACAGTTACACTAAAAAGCGATACAACAAAGAAAGGTGTATATAAGGTAATGGTTAATGCAAATGAGATTCAATCTTTGGCGATCGAAACTCCAGCAGATAAACTAGAATTTTACCAAGGAGAAGAGATTTCTTACGATGGACTTACCCTTAAAGCAACTAAGTCATTTGGACAAGAGGAGCTATCTCCAGGCAATCCTAAAATAAAAATTGATACGGATTTTGATTCGGAAGCAGTAGGAACTTACACGGTAAATATATCTATCGTTGGTAAAGAGGGTGGTTCTATCTCATATGAAGTTGAAGTTAAGGAAAACAGGATAATTAGTATCTATGTTGATCCTGCATCTACGCATAGAACAGTATTTGCGAAAAATGAAATATTCTCTTCCGAAGAATTAGTTATTATTGCTAATAGGGAAAATGGAAACTCAACTACACTTTCCAAGGACTATTTTAGCGCTATCGCTAATGAATTATCAGCGACGGGCACACATGTGGTTAATATAACTTTATTAAGCGATGTTGATAAAACTGCAACATACTATATAGAAGTTATTGCTCCAGATGCGGAAGAAATGGTATTAGACCTTTCCGAGGTAAAAACAAATTATGGCAAGGGAGAAGGGCTCGTACTAGCTAATTTAGTAGTAAAAATTAAAAGGGCGTCCGGCGACGAGCTTATTACATTAACTTCAGCCAATTATTCTATTGATGACGGCGGATTTA
>CAYJAP010000061.1:0-2389 GCA_964368425.1 uncultured Lachnospiraceae bacterium
ATCCTAACGTTTAAGACGCACTTTCTTAAGAAGGTGCGTTTTTGCTTTCTATTTCGTTGACATTTTACAGCATAAATATTAAAATTATCTTAGTATTAGTGGAATAATCTGCTGAAGCGTCACAAAGTTATGTGGACGGCTGCACAACTGTTTTATATTAGAGTATAAATAAAGCCTAAACATAAATAAAAAAGGGCAATTTACAAAAAATATTCCAAAGGTGGAGAATGGCAAAGTTAAAAAATGTTTTATTAATTATTGCAATGGTATTTGTTAGTTCAACACTTTTCTTAGTTGGTTGTGGTGACCCTTATAAAAAAGTGCAACTAAATTTAAATACATATTCTAACACTATTGAGATCGAAGGAGATAACAATACTACTTTTTCTGTGGTTGCTAGCGTAACCGGTCATAAGAAAAAAGCCGATAAGGGTGTAACGATTTTCATCGAGGATTACCTCGGACATGATGTTATCAAAAAAGATTCACATGAGGATAATGGGAAGGGAACAACTACAGCCACTTTCTCTACAAAGGGAACGGAAGGAAAAACTCGTATCAAAGTTATTACCAATGAAGGCGGGTTACAGGGAACGGTTGATATAGTTGTTGTGAAGAAAGTCACGGACTTGAGTTTTACAACAGACAAGATTGCCGTAGAAAGAGGTGGTAGCCTTGATATTTCAAAGTATTTAGACTTTTCTCCAAATGGTACATCTCAAAAAGGATACTCTCTGGAGTTTATGGAAGTGTCTGACACCCAACGAGCGAACTTGTCTTTTGCTAACGGAGTTATATCTGTTAAAAATGGTTTCTTAGGAGAATCGTTTGGAATAAAAGCAACGAGTACTTCTAACCCAGAGAAAGCAGCTGAGACTGAAGTTAATGTTGTGTCTTTAATTCCATTAGAGAATATTATACCTACAATACCTACAGAATCTGACAGTGAGAGCAGTGCAAAGATAAAAAGTGCAGGGGCAACAGGAAAGTTTGTTGTTGAGTTAGCAAAAAACGTCGACGCGTATAAAGCTCTCGATCTTCAAATTACAGAGAGAGTAGGTTTAGAAGAAGTACAGGCTCTAGATAAAACCAAGTATACAATTTCGATTAAGGGATTGGTTGGCGGAATATTCGTAGGAGAGTACGACAACAAGGTCGTTAAAGTTTTCGAGAAGAATGTTTCCGGTGAAAGAGTATTTAGTTTATTGGCTCAGGCAAGTCAACAGGCGCTACAACAATCTTTCGACGTTATCTTCTTAGTAGATTTAATCGACTATCCTGGACAGTTTACAAGAGAGGTTGTAGTTACCGTTAAGGTACTATCTTACCCTGATCATATAAATGTTACTGACTCATCTAGAGAAATACTAGATAGTGTTTTTGTTTATAGTAGCTATACTGGAAGATATGCTCAGACGGGTACAGAGATCAAGGGTATAGTGTATAACGGGGAAGGAAATGAAGTAAGTTCGTACAGATATAAAATAGCTATACAAGATGAATCCGGTACAACCGTTCCTTACGCTGAGTGGCCAGTGACTGTTAAATACAGAACGGGTGGAGCATTGATATCTGAAGAGGCTGAAATATACAGCAACGAAACAATATACTTCAACAAAGCTGCGGGAGCTGTCAACGGAGAATATACATTGGTTCTCACTTCTACACTTTATGACGAAGTGGTGAAAGAGATACCGCTATCTCTTGTTGATGATGATGGCACAGCGATTCCAAATGTTCCTCAGGCAATTAGAAACGGCGGACATTTTGATACCGATTTAGATGGAAAAAAAGTTGCATACAGTATTGCTTCTGGTAGGGACGTTGTTCGTCTTGAAAAAAATGAGTACGGAAACTGGAGAATAATCTCTACTGGTAAAAACGGTAGTGCGAAGATTACATTTAGAGCAGGTAATGGAAATCAAGGAACTTATTCCATAACTGTTTTCTCAACTTTTACAAGTGCTAGAGTTTATTTAGAAGATAGAGAAATTACAGGTACGACGACAGAATTTAACGTGGTTGTGAACAAGAGCTTGTCCTTGAGCTATTCTATAAATGGAGCAGCTGTAACATCGGTTTTACCAGCGGACATTACCGTTACCGTATCAAATGATGCAGAAGGTATTGCTTATGTCAATACAGCTAAGACAGGTGTTATAACTCGTAACAATCTCGGAACAGCTACCATCACTCTGACTCTGTATGGGTACAGTGCTGATGGAACAGCTGGTGCTGAGACCCGAACATTTACTTTTAAGATAAACACTGTTATTCCTCTGAAAGGTTACACAATTAGAAGTACAACTGCTACAGATATTGAGTTGTATAGCGTAACTTATTTAGGCAATGCGGCTTATCAGCAGCAATATGGATACAAAACAGTTAC
>CAYJAP010000062.1:0-2389 GCA_964368425.1 uncultured Lachnospiraceae bacterium
CCGTGCAAACGGTTTTATTTATTATTTACTAGTTGTTTTCTTAGCTGCAGGTTTAGCTGGAGCTTTCTTAGCTGTACTAGCAGGTTTAGCAACTGTCTTTTTCTCAGTAGTAGCTGTTGCTGCAGGTTTCGCTGCCGTAGCAGGTTTCTTTGCTGCCGGTTTTGTTGTGGTAGCAGATTTTGTTGTGGTAGCAGGTTTCTTAGCTGCCGGCTTACTTGCTGCAGGTTTCGCTGTAGTAGCAGGTTTCTTAGCTGCAACTGTTTTCTCAACTTTAACTTCTACTGCTTTAGCTGGAGCTTTCTTAGCTGCAGTAGCAGGTTTAGCAACTGTCTTTTTCTCAGCAACTTTAGTAGTAGCAGCTTTAGCTGGAGCTTTTTTCTCAGCCACTTTTTTAACAGGGGCTTTTTTAACTACTTCCTTGCTTTTTGCTGCAACAACTTCTACTTTAGGCTCTTCTACTTCTGCAACAACTTTTTTGGTTTTCTTTACTTCCACAGTAGTTGTCTTACGTCCTGATTTTGTATTAAAGAGTAGGGCAGAAATTCTTGCTGTTAATCTACTAGCTTTATTTTGGTGGAAGATTCCTTTACGTACTGCTGATGCTATTAATGTAATAGCTTCTTGTGATTTTTGCTCAGCCTCTACAAGGTTATTTTCCTGTACTAATTTTTTAAACTTTTTGATGTGAGTGTTAATAGTTGTCTTCACCAATCTGTTTTCTTGGTTTTGTCTTTTATTAACTAAGATTCTTTTCTTCGCTGATTTTATGTTTGCCATTTATGATTTTCTCCTATTATTTGAAATACACGATATTGTAGCATAAGTGAAGATTTTTAGCAACATATATTTATCTTTTTTTGATAAACTCGCTGGTAAATAGCCAATTTATTTATTAGTGAATCTAAAAACTCATTATGGTTATCATATCATAACTATTATGTATAGAGATGGGTTCTATCTATATTAAATAAATGAATTCGTTTGTGTTTGTAATGTTTTATGTTATAATATTTACATAATTAAGCAGGAGAACAAATATGTCAGAAAAGGGTACACAACATAGGAAAGAACTTTCTAATGCAGAAAGATTTATAAGATGTTACAACAAAGTTCACTCTACATTAAAAGAACAATTTAACATGAGGCACACTTCTTCTTATACAGAGGTAGTTAGAAGAGCGGCTAAAACCAATACTTTGGTAAGAAAATACGAGGATACGCTCGTGGATTATGGCAGGCTAAGAAACGCTATAGTACATAGCACAGATAAAAAGCTTGTAATTGCTGAGCCACATTTAGATGTCGTTCAGGATTATGAAAAAATAACGGATTTAATTACGCGCCCGCCACTAGCTATTGACACAGTAAGTAACAGTGTTGTAAGTACGGTAGAGTATGATGTAAAATTGAAAGACGTTATAGAATACGGTTATAAAACAGGGTTCAGTAACATACCAATTTTCAAAGAGGGTATGCTTGTGGGAATGGCGAACGGACAGAAAATTCTTGACGTCCTTGGTAAAAGACTGTACGAAAAACGCAACATATGCGAGTACATAGAAAAAACGCCTATTCATGAGGTTATGAAAGAGTTTAATAATGAGAATTATTATACAATAGCGAATCAAAGGATTGCATTAGATGAAGTGTTAAATATGTTTACAGAAAACAGAAAATTGCTAGCAATTCTTATAACAAAAAATGGAACCTTACTAGAGGCTCCAATAGGAATAATTACTACAGCTGATATAATGGACATCAATAAAGTATTAGATGATTATAGGGATTAAAAAAGGTTGAATATTCAACCTTTTTTTTTAATATTGACTACGGAGTTCGTAAATAACAAGTTTCTGTTGGTTGACTCCTACAGGTGTATCAAATATAGCGAACTCAACAACCATATCGAACAATTTGTATCTAAACACATAATTCAATACTGTATCAAAGTAAGGAATTCTTTTTAGAGCAGGGTCATACACCGTAGTGTTGAAATCAAACTCTGGTTTCTTTGCCATCTCTCTATGCGAAGACGTTCTGCTACTTGCTGTCAGCATTAGGTTCATGTCTTGCCCGATGAATATGTCGCCAACTAACAGCGTTCTTGCCATGTTGTTGGTCGAGTGTCCTAGGTAGAAGATATCTTTGTAAGCAGCAGCTTTTTGTAATATCTCATCAATATTTTTAGCGAAACTAAACTTGCCATTCGGTTGAGAAACATCTCTCAATAAATATTCGTGCCACGGATTATCCGCTACAAACTTTCGTATAGCTTTTTCGTTAGATTTGTCAAAAACATCACCCGGCATGCGGTTTAAATTTAGGTCTTTGAGTTTGTTAACGCCTTGTTCCTTATCGCGTATATACATCTTTCACCTCTCAATATAAT
>CAYJAP010000063.1:0-2291 GCA_964368425.1 uncultured Lachnospiraceae bacterium
CTATAAAAACATATATAAATACATTGATGACAAGAAAAAATTGGGAGAAAAAGTTATAGTTAGTAATTTATTTGATATCTTCAACGTTGAAAACAACAAGCCCGTGAAAGATTTGATAGACTATATTTTTATAGATAATGAGGACAACGAAAACTATTATAAAGATTGTGTGAAGACATTGGTAGTTAGTGGGCTTACTACCAAACAAAAAGAGTTATCGCAAAAAATATCTCAAGCTATCGATGCACAGGAAAGAAAAGACCTAATCACTGATTTAAGCGAGATAACTAAAAAAATAATTAACATTAACCGAGGGGAAATATATGATTAAAAAGATTGAGCAAGAAATCCAAGAGCTACATAAACAAGGTAAAAAAGAGGGAATTCTTTCCGAAGAAGAAATATCCACGCGTCTAGCTAAATTTGAGCTATCTTTTGACGATATCAGAGCGCTTATGGACCGTTTTGAAAACGACGGTATCAAGATTGAGCGAACTGAAGAAGAGTCTATAAAAGATGAAGATCTTAAGGAAATAGCAAAAAACGTCAAGCTTGATGACCCTGTCAAAATGTACTTGAAAGATATTGGTTCAGCGCAGTTATTAACTAGCGAACAAGAAGTTGAGTTAGCTAAAAGGATTTTGAAAGGTGACGAGTACGCTAAAAAAGAATTAAGCGAAAAGAATCTTAAATTAGTGGTTAGTATAGCCAAAAAATACGTTAATAGAAGTACTATGCAATTCCTTGATTTGATTCAAGAAGGCAACATGGGATTGTTAAAAGCGGTAGAGAAATTTGATTATACAAAAGGCTTCCGTTTTTCTACATATGCTACTTGGTGGATTAGACAGGCTATCACTAGAGCTATTGCCGATCAGGCTAGAACTATCAGAATACCCGTACATATGGTGGAAACTATTCATAAGTTAAGCAGAATCAGTAAGCAGTTAATGCAAGAGTTGGGTAGAGACGCAACAAACAGTGAAATAGCTGAAAAAATGGGTATAACAGAACAACGTGTGAGTGAAATACAAAAGATAGCTCAAGATCCGATATCTTTTGAAAGTCCAGTTGGAGAAGAAGAGGATAGTAAAATTGGTGACTTCCTATCCGACGATAGTGTGAAACAACCGACCGATTCAGCGGCACAGGATATCCTAAAGGCACAGTTATTTGCCGTAATAGAGACGTTGACTCCGCGAGAGCAAAAGGTAATCCGTATGAGATATGGGTTAGATGATAACCATCCGAGGACACTTGAGGAAGTTGGTAAAGAGTTTGAGGTTACGCGAGAGAGAATAAGACAGATTGAGGCAAAAGCATTGAGAAAACTTCGCAATCCTAATCGTAGTGGTAAATTAAAGGACTACATTGACGACTAATTTACTTGTAAGTTACACATTTTACATATATAATAAAAATAGGAGAGAAGTATGGTAAACGACATTTTAAAATATCAAGAACTAGATGGTCAACTCATTCAGTTGGATAGAGAGATTACTAACAGTTCTGAAAGAAATAGCATGAATAGCTTAGTGAAATATCTCAAAGAGGCACAATCCAAAATAGTTTCTTTAGAAACTTTGAGTGCTAATCTTTTATCTGAATATGATTTGCAGAAAAAAGAATACGAGAAATTACTAAAAGATGTAACTAAGTTGAGTAAAACAAGCATAGAGAAAAAAGAAGCGAATGAACTTAACGACATAGTTAGTAATATAAACAGTATCGCCAGTGAGTTGTTTAATCTGGAAAAAAAGTTAAACAATATTGCCGGTACGATAAAAGAAGTATTAAAAGATTTTGAAATTACTAAAAGTAACGCGTGGAGAGCTAGAACTAAACACAAAGAAACAAAAGAAAAGTTCAATAAAATGGTAGGAGATGCTGAGCCAAAGAAACAGACTCTTAAAACAGAGATGGCCAAGCTCGAAAAGAAAATTCCGGCTGATGTTTTTACTAAATATAAAAACGTAAAACACGACAATATTTTCCCAGTATTTGTACCAGTGCAAAACAAGACATGCAGTGGGTGTAGAATAGCTATACCAAGCGGAAAATTAGATAAATTAAAAACAACACAGTTCATGCAATGTGAACAATGTGGTAGAGTGTTATACACAGAATAAAAAATAGAAAGGCGCGGATTTTACTGTCACTAATTTAAAAATAAAAAATCAGGTTGACAAACCTGATTAAATAATTAGTGATAGGATAAGTACCTATAAGATGCTATTTTGTTTAATAAAATTTTACTAATAAAAAAACCGTGTAAACGGTTTTCTTTATTA
>CAYJAP010000064.1:0-2219 GCA_964368425.1 uncultured Lachnospiraceae bacterium
AATGGGAGCCCGCTTACTATATTTACTTTGATTCTCTAGGTGGTACAGAGGTATCGTACATACGTGGACTAGCTGAATCTACTGTAACTCGGCCTACTTATCCAACAAGGGAATCTTACGAGGAGTTCGTAGGTTGGTATACTAGGGATGAAGACGGCAACTGGGGTACACTATATTCCTTTAATAAAATGGCAGCATATAATGTGACGTTATACGCTAAGTGGGACTTTAAAACCTATCGCATTTATTTACAAGAGAATTACGGATCAGGCAGTTATTCTACGGCTTCCTTTAAATATTCTACTTTAGCTTCACTATATAATCCAACAAGAACAGGATATATTTTCCAAGGTTGGTATACTAAGGACGGAACATCCGACGGAGACTGGGGAAGTAAATATGAACCTGCTCCAATGCCTGATGAGAATTTCACGTTATGGGCAAAATGGGAGATTGGGCTTTTCACTATAAGTTTCAATTCTAAAGGTGGAACGCCAATTGACAGCATCACAGAAGAGTATAATACGAACATAGGGTATATTGACGCATATTGTACACCAGAAATTGAGGCGGATGCTATTTTCTCAGGCTGGTATACAGCAGATGGTACGGAAACTCAAAATTGGGGATCTAGGTTTGAGAGTAGTTATATGCCGGGAGGAGATACAGCGTTATACGCTCGCTGGTTATCAACTATGATATTTGAAGAAAATTTTGGGATATCTGTTTCTGATATAACAACTGCACATGGACGGGTCACCTTGCCTGTGCCGTCTAAATCGGGCAAGAAGTTCATCGGCTGGTATGATAAAAACGGATTTGATGATGGCGACTGGGGCAACAGGTTTAATGCTCGGTTAACTACAAACATTACTCTTTACGCGAGATATGAGAGCGTGACAGCTAAAGGAAATTTTGACTTTTTATTTAGCGATATTTTTCGCTCATCTATTGAAATCCTAACCTATAAGGGAAACGCATCTACTGTAGTAGTTCCTGCTGAACATACAATTACTGACGCTTTTAATAATAGTTATACCAGGTATGTAAAATTAATAAAGCAATATTCAGAGAGCACTATGTTTCAAAATAAAACAAACTTGGTGTATGTGTTTTTATCCACAAAACTTACGTATATTGACGAAAGGGCTTTTCAAGGATGTACTAATTTAAAAGAAATATCTATACCTAAAGGCGCTACACTTTCCTGGAATGCATTCGGTGGATGTGGAGATATTATAATCTGTACAGACGCGAAAGATGCCAGTGAAATAAGCTGGGTAATTAGTAATTTAGGAGCACGAAGCGTAACGATATATTACAATCAGTATATATACTCCTAAGATGTTGTAATTGATATAGGTAATTATGATGCAAACGTTAATAAAAAGCTGAGAACAATCTCAGCTTTTTTTGTGGGTATATTGAGTCAGAAGTATGATGTTGTGGTTATAAATTTTATCATTTATATATTTACTATGGAAGTATATATTTATATTGTTTTTGTTTTAATCTACAAACTTAAACTGAGTTTGCACTTGAAGGTTAGTTTGTTTTATGTTTTTTATTGAAATTATTTTATTTTACATTCTTCTGAAGGTAATCTTTGTTTTTATCTTATGTTCACTCGCTTATATAATTTGTTTTTTTTTGAGTGTTGTTGTGCCTTTACGCTTTATTTTTACTCATAAAAACGTTGGATATTTTATGTTTTACCGTCTGTTTTATAAGTTCTGAGCCGGCAGTTAAGTACTTTCTCATATCTATATTCTCAGGGTTATCATGTAAACTCTTTCTTATTCCTGCCATAAAAGCCAGTCGTAAATCGCTGTCGACATTTACCTTGCACACGTTCATTTTACAAACTCTTGCGAGAGTGTCTTCAGGGATGCCGTTTGAGCCTTTTAATTTCGCCCCGTATTTCTCGGCTAGTGCCACGATTTCTTGCGGTATTGAACTAGCACCGTGTAGTACTAGGGGGAAGTTAGGAAGGGCTTTCTCTATCCGTTTCAATATATCCAAACGTAACTGTGCATCTCCTTTAAACTTGTACGCGCCGTGGCTGGTTCCTATAGCGATTGCTAAGCTGTCTACGTTTGTGCGTCTCACAAATTCAGCCGCCATCTCTGGATCGGTATAACTGCTATCCTTACTATCTACGTTGACCTCGTCCTCTATACCCGCTAATACACCCAGCTCAGCCTCTACAGTGACGCCTC
>CAYJAP010000065.1:0-2141 GCA_964368425.1 uncultured Lachnospiraceae bacterium
ATTGTGCCAAGAGTCGTTTTTCTTTGTACGAAAATAAATTATTAAAATAAGAAAAGCAAAAAGAATAATAGCAACATCACCAGCAATATCTCTAATTAGAAAATATGTTTGTCCTTTAAGCACATCAAAAGAAATTAATGAATCTAATAGTATAAAAGCAAAACCAGAAACTAAAAATATACAAGTAAATATAATGAAAAAACAGTCGTTCTTTTTTCTCATTTGCTTCCTCCGAATTAAAACAATGTATAGCCCCTCTTTTTTGCTCTTTCTTCTGGGTCGTCAGAAAATGCAGAAACAATTGTATGAACTACCGCTAGCGCAGCAAATCCGTATGCAATAACATATCCAAATTTTGAAGTCGGCATCTTTAAATAAGCACCTATATTTTTTATTCGTTCAGTCAAAGCATATAAAGAAATGCCAATAAAGTTTTTTATGTTAAATCCATCCAGTTGCATAAATTCAAGACCTTCTAAGAATATATTCGATTGGTTATAAATGCCAGCCATAAAACCGATTGTTTTAGTAAGGGGTAGTGTCTTCCATCCTAGTATTTTTAATTGATTGGCAAATATGGCATCAACAACATCAGACGCAATTTCTTTAGATGAATCCCTGTCAGAAATACTCTTTTTTACTTGTAAAGTTGCAACTTCTGCCTCTCTGGCTGCAATTGTTATTGCAGAAGTAATTACGATTGTTCCCAAAACTGATGTTGCTCCGAAAGTAAGGCAAGTTGCAATAACTGCGGCCGCCACAATAACAGCCACTCCTATAATCACACCAAATTTTTTCCAGTTCCATTCGCCATCTGGGTCATATCCCATTACTGGGTTATTGCCAAAATATACATAGAGGTTAACACCCTCTATAGTGGAAGAATCAAGATAGTCTATCGCATCAGCTGATATCCACCTGCAGAGTGTGGGACTATAGTATCTGCTGTTGCAGTAATATAAGTCAATTTCTCTGTCGTAATAATAGCCTTTGTATAAATATGGATTGTATGTATAGAGGATACCTGATGCGGTTGTGTTTGCAATATTTGTTTTTGTTACTTTACCCCATGCATCATAACTATATTTTACTACTGTATTTCCAGATTCATCAACTATTTTGACAATATTTCCGGTAATATCCCTTAAATAGAAGTATTCAATCCCGTTATAAGTGAGCCCAATCAGTGTTCCTTCTTCATCATAGTTGTAGTCAAAATGAATAGATGGACTATCTATTGTTTCGCCAATTACCCTTTTTCCTTCTAAATCATAAGTATGAGTTGCAAATCCAACTGATGTTTTTTTAATTCTTATTCCGTCTTCGTTGTAAACAAATAAGTTAAACCCTTCCTTTGAATCTTTAATTTCTTCTCCTGACAAATTTCGCACAATCAAATTTTTCTTTACTATAGCGTATAAGAAAACCCCTCCGGTTGGTTGTCCAGCTTTCGGGGTTCACTTCAAAATCATATACTAAGAGTTTTTTTAGCTTGTTAAGCTATCAGATTTTTTCATCGAAAGAATGACGTTGCTCTTAGGAAGATAAGTAAATTGTACATAGTCGACCTCTTCAATACGGCCAATTGCCATAATACAGTAACTTGTATCATTAATATTAATGATTAAGTAAGGCCCTTTCTTACCATCATATACTCCTCCTGCGAAGCCATAAACTCTTATAGAAGTTACTGTTCCCTCTTCCTTTAAGGCTGATTCCGGTTTTTCTATAGCTAGCATAATTCCATATATTAATAATTGAGGTAAAGAAAGGCATATACACGCCATAATTATTAAGCAAAGCGCGAGCGTCAAGCTCATATTTAAAAACCCATCCTCAAACGCAATAATTCTTTTGTAAACAAGTATCAAGGGAATAAGAGGAATCGCTGCGGAACATAAAATAATTAGTGGAACGGTAAATAACATTTTTTTGTATTTTGCGTATGGAAAGTTCATATTCACCTCGCTAATTTTATTCATTGCTGTCTATGATCGTAACCGAAAGCACTACAGTACTTTTGGGGAGATATGTTATAGATACTTCGTCGCCTGTTTCAAGGTTTCCCGGTGTCATAAAACAGTATTCTTCCCCAGATATCATAATAATGCTGGCATGGGACGCGACTCCGTCGTATGTAT
>CAYJAP010000066.1:0-1997 GCA_964368425.1 uncultured Lachnospiraceae bacterium
TAGTTGAAGCAGAAAAACCTAAGAGTGCTACAATGATTGTCATGAATCCTAACACCGGGGCTATCGTTGCTATGGCGACGAAACCAAGCTTCAACCTCAACAACATTCCTAGAAATGATATAGCAACATTACTGGAAACCTCGAAAAACCTTGCGATCGTGGATGTGTACGAGCCGGGGTCTACATTTAAAGTGCTAACAACAGCGGCTGCTCTTGAGGAAGGGGTTACAACTGAGCTGGAGAGATTCTACGATCCAGGATACAGGATAGTAGATGGACAGAGGATTAAGTGCTGGAAGTTGACGGGACATGGGTCACAGACGATGGAAGAGGGGTTGTGCAATAGCTGTAATAGTGTATTTGTGGATTTGGCTTTAAGACTAGGTAAAGATAGGATGTATGAGTATTTTGATAAGTTCGGTTTTGGCCAGCAGTTAGGTATAGATTTCTTTGCTGAGAGTGCGGGAATATTGTTAGATAAAGACAGAGCAGAGACAGTCGATGTGGCGAGAATGGGATTCGGACAGGCGATAGCGTTGACTCCAATACAGTTGGTTACTGCAGTTAGTAGTGTGTTAAACGGTGGACGGTTAATGCAGCCGTACTTTGTGGAGAGTATCAGCGATGTGAACGGAAAAGTCATGCACCAACATGTGCCTACAGTATTGAATAGAACGGTAAGTGAGAATACGAGTGCTAGAATTTGTAGCATGATGGAAAAGGTTATAACCAAAAGCAACGGTATAAATGCTTTTATCCCCGGTTATAGGGTGAGCGGGAAAACTGGTACTAGTCAGAAGTATGAAGATGGAAAGATTGTACAGAAATTTATATCGTCTTTTGTGGGAGCTTTCCCTGCAGACAATCCAGACTATGTTGTACTGGTTGTGGCAGATGAACCTGCTGCAGGAAATTATTACGGTAGTATAGTTGCAACTCCATATGCAAAGATGGTTTTTGAATACATCATCGGGTATAAAAACTATCCCGCACATAATTTAGAAGAAGATACGAAGCGAATGGAAAAGACTATCTCAATGCCTGCTTTATACGGTAAAAGTTTGACAGAAGCAGTAACGATTTTGAACTCGCTTAATCTTCAGTGTGAAGTTATGGGAGAAGGCGGTGTTGTGATATCTCAGACCCCTACAGAGGGGACGATGGTGCATGAAAGGGCGATAGTGGTTTTAGAGACATAGATATAAACTTTAATGAATGAAGATAGCGAAAAAAGACAAACGGGAGAATAAACTTTTTGTCTTTTTTTGCGAACCTGCTCTTTTGTTTTATATAAAGTATTACAATATGTTGATAGTATACGGAGGTAATATGAAGCTGCAAAAAATAATACAGGGAATTAATGATTTAAAGCGATATAATTTCAAAGACGTCGCGATAGAAGGTTTACATCACAACCATAAGACAGTGACAAAAAACTCAATCTTTTTTTGTATCAACGGTACTAAGTTGGACGGTCATGAGTATGCCGAGGAGGCAGTAGCTAGAGGTGCAATATGTTTAGTTGTAGAAAGAAAAGTTGATGTACCAGTTACACAAATTTTAGTGGAAGATGTCCGTCTTGCTATGTCACAAATGGCGGCGAATTTCTATGATAATGCACATAAAAAGTTGCAGATTATTTCTATCATTGGAACAAATGGAAAGACGACCACCAGTTTTATTATCAAGAGTATTTTGGAGAGTGCTAAGAAAAGGGTAGCAGTGATAGGAACTATGGGCGTTTTTATGATGGACAAGCATCTCGATATAGATTTTACGACGCCTGATCCCATTATCCTTCATCATATCCTCAAACAGTTAAAGACGCTGGAAATTGACTATGTGATAATGGAGGTTAGTGCTCATGCTATAGCTCTGCATAAGATGGCGGGGATAGTTTCTCGAGTGGGAGCTTTTACAAACATCAGTAAAGAACATCTAGATTTTTTTGCTTCCTACGAGGATTATATCGCTACAAAAACATCCTACTTCAGTAA
>CAYJAP010000067.1:0-1846 GCA_964368425.1 uncultured Lachnospiraceae bacterium
AGATAAAATTAAAATATATTTCCGACAATAATATAAGTGGCTTAAGTGGGAAAGAAGCAAAAGCCGCTATCGTGGACATAATAAAAAATAAAGAAAGTAACTTAAAAAATAAAAACATCTCGTTGGGTACAACTCCAAGGAGGTATGTTGATTTAATTGGAAGCCTATGTGATTTAACGAGCGGAAGTGGAGATAAGGGAACTCCAATAATATTGATTAAAAACTATTTTGATAATTACGCAGATTAAACTTTAAATGAATATTTGTCCATTGATATATTTGTAATTAATATAATAATATAATGTAATATAACACCCATCGTAAAGGATGCGTTGTATGAGAAAATTTGAAGAGTTTGCAACATAATATTGAAAAGAATTTATAAAAAAACAACTGTTTTAGCAGTTGTTTTTTGCTTAACGAATTTGTTTCCAACTGGATGAAGCCTGCACTGAAGTTAAAAAGTAAACTTACTTTTAAGATGTTTTTCTAGATATCTAAATGAAACCAATACCTCTTTTGCAATTATTCTATTGATCTCAATAGCAGCATTATTCTCAATATATGACATTTTTGATTCAAAATCTTCTATCTTTACATACTCAATATTAAATTTATTCAACTTTTCGTTTTCTGTCAAAGTTGTATTTTCAAAGTTCGGTAGCTCGTCGCTTTTAACCAAATAGTATATAATATTTGACAGTCTATTTTTACCAGTTCCTCTATGATTTTTGGTGTAATGTTTAATCTCATAAAAGGGCTCTAAAATATTTTTATTATTTAAAATAATGCCAGTTTCCTCTTGGGTTTCTCTAACTATTGCCTCTTGTAAACTTTCGCCTTCTTCTACATGTCCTCCGGGCAATTGACACCCGCCGTTAGAGTTAGCAAGCAACATTTCATTTTTTGAATTCATTAAATAAACCTTAACACGCGTTACGGTTTCATCAATCTCATTTTTTGTGAGATTGTGCGGATTGTATATTGTTTTTTTCATTGTTCACCTCGTACTAGTAAGTATATATAACATAAAGCAAATTACTGATTGTCTTCCTGAGTCTAACAACTCACCAAGATAGCTGGCTCAAATTAACCCTAACTTATAGTTATCCTTAATTTTTAACAACATCCTTTTTACCATAATCTACTTTCTCATTACTTGCTTGAAACTTTTTTAAATATTAAAATAGCCTCTGCACCAAGCGTTACCGTTGCCGTAACAAGCTCATAACCCTGTTTTTCCATCTCATTTGCCTTTGCCTCAATCCTTACTGCCATTGTCGCTGCTTTCGGACTATACGGTATAACCTCTGTTTTGTACATAACATACTCCTGTCTTTTACTACTTAAATGTATTATAACACATATAAATATCAAAACCCACAGATCCTTTCCTTTAATTATATTTTATATAAACCTTGCATTACACTGCTTTTTTGCTTGAATTGTTCTAATGTGTTACTCATTCTGAGCGTCCGTCATTGGGCAACTCGTTGTCTTGTAGTATACAAGTAACCGAAAACAACCCGCCATTTTAATAGTAGTTTTGCTTGTTGGTTTTTTGCCGAGCCGAAGCGAGCGTAAAGGTTCTGCTTGTAGTTCTTATTATATTAATCTGGCTCCTGAAGTAGGTAACTCGCAGAGGATTAACTTGTACAATTTCTGTGAGGGTCGCGGAGCACAGAGGTTATATTATCTGCACGTTTCTCTCGTACCTTCGGACGAACCCCGGTTCTCATCCTACTCCATACGCAAAAAAAGACTGCCGTAGCAGTCTTTAGCTGGCTCCTGAAGTAGGATTCGAACCTACAACCTATCGGTTAACAGCCGAGTGCTCTACCGTTGA
>CAYJAP010000068.1:0-1770 GCA_964368425.1 uncultured Lachnospiraceae bacterium
GATTAGGCGAAAACTGGACACAATATTGTGGTAGCAGCAATGATACAACAAATATTTTTTATGAAGACCGTATTAGATATGAGGTACTCTATCACACAGATCTTGGAAGAGCTGGAACGGCACACAATGGCAGAGATTTAAAACTTGTTAATTGGGGAAATTATGACTTAGTGGTAATTGACGAGAGTCACAATTTTAGAAATAATAATCCCGTAAAAGACAAAGAAACCAGATATGACTTTCTTATAAACCAAGTTATAAAAGCAGGCGTAAAAACAAAGGTATTGATGCTATCGGCAACACCGGTTAATAACCGATATAATGATTTAAAAAACCAACTGGCGCTTGCCTACAGTCAGGATTATGATGCATTTGAAAGAAGCTTAGATACAAAAGGCAACATTGCAACAATCTTTCGAAATGCTCAAGCAGTTTTTAATGATTGGAGTAAGCAGCCAGCAAACCAAAGAAATGCAAAAAATTTAATTGATAACCTAAGCATAGATTTTAAGATATTGCTAGATAGCGTTACAATTGCACGTAGTAGAAAGAATATCATTAAATACTATAATATAAATGAAATTGGCAAGTTCCCTGATAGGTTGCCACCACAATCATACTCGCCCGAACTGACTACACGAAAAGATGTTCCAGCTTATAAAGATATTTATCAATCAATCAAATCAATGAGTATGGCAGTATATGGTCTGTTTGATTTTGTGCTAGATAGCCAAAAGGTAAAATACGAACGCAAATACAATGTTGAAATCAAACAAGGGAATCTAACATTAGTAGGAAGAAATACTGGTATAAAACGACTTATGACCGTTAATCTACTTAAAAGATTAGAATCCAGCGTAGAAGCTTTTCGTCTAACTATGCATGGAATGCTAGACTTAAACAAAAGAGAACTAAAAAGACTGGAGATGTTTGAGCAAGGACAATTGAGACCTGATGACGGAGCTACAAAGAAAGTTTTTAATTATGAGTATTTTGATCAGGACGAAGATGATAGTTTAAACTTGGTTACAACCGATAAGGGTAAGGATGTTACAATAGACTATGCGGATATTGACCGTCTGTCATGGAGAGCATCTATGGAGCAAGATACAAAAATATTAGAATGGCTAATATCTGAACTCGATAAAGTAACACCTGAAAACGATTTAAAACTACAAACATTAAAAGGCATTATAGAAGAAAAACAAAATAATCCAATTAATAAAGGTAATAAAAAGTTGCTTATTTTCTCGGCGTTCGCTGACACAGCAAATTATTTATATAAAAGTATTAGTAAATGGGTAAAAGAAAAATATGGTTTAGAAACAGCTATGATAGAAGGTGGCGGAAATAAAGTTACTCTTAATCATTGTCCAAATAATACTAATTATTTACTTACTATGTTTAGCCCAGTAAGTAAAAACAGAGATAAGGCTTTTAGCTGGATACCAAAACAAATTGCAAGTTATAACGATCCGAGTGTGCGTTGGAGTAATAAGACAGATAAAAAAGGATATGATGATTGCTTTAAAGATATAGACATTTTAATTGCCACAGATTGTATTTCTGAAGGTCAAAATCTTCAAGACTGTGATATTTGTATAAATTACGATATTCATTGGAATCCGGTTCGTATCGTGCAAAGGTTTGGACGTATAGATCGTTTAGGCTCAATAAATAAAATTGTAGGCTTAATCAACTTTTGGCCGCCTCTACCACTAAATGAATACATAAACTTAACTGATAGAGTTAAAAGCAGAATGACTATTG
>CAYJAP010000069.1:0-1700 GCA_964368425.1 uncultured Lachnospiraceae bacterium
GTGATAGTGCAAGTGCAAGTAAGCCCTGTTTTTTTGTTTTTTTATTTGTAAATATCTTATATTTCTGTATAATTTGCTAATTTCTGACAAAAAATATTTTAGATAGTCAGGAGGCGATGAAGTGAAAGATACAGGGATGGTTAGACGTATTGATGAGTTGGGCAGAATAGTTATTCCTAAGGAAATCCGAAGGGTTAAAAGAATCAAGGAAGGCACTCCGGTTGAGATTGCAGTAAACAAGCAGGGAGATATTGTTTTAAACAAATACTCGCCGGTATTTGATTTATTGGAATACGCTCTGGAGTTTTGCGAAGTTTTTGCAACATTATTTGAGTGCGCAGTACTGATTTGCGATACTGATAAAATAATTGCTTGTAAAGGATGTGCCAAATCCCAGTATCTGGGTAAGCTCATCAGTGGAGAGCTTTCAGGTGTTCTCGAAAGTAAAAGAGAGTATATAGGTGAGTTATCCCAAAAGAGCAACATGTTTTCTCTGACTGGAGAAGATATATCTGATTACACCACTCAAGTGGTAGTTCCAATCGTTTCCAACGGAGATTTGCACGGTGGAATAATTCTTGTTTTTGCAAACAATAAGACCTTCGATGTACAGGATATAAAGGCGGTAAAAGTGGGCGCACTATTTATTGCAGGGCAGATAGAGTCATGAAAAAGCACTCCTTCTTAGTCGGAGCATTTATCCTAACGGTTGGAGGATTGTTGGCAAAAGTGTTAGGGGCATTATATAAGATTCCTCTAACCAATTTGATAGGAACCAACGGCATGGGAGTTTACTACCTAATATTCCCGCTGTACTCCCTCTTATTTGTTCTTGTAAGTAGTGGCATAAGTCTTGGCATAACTAAACTGGTGTCCGAAGAACGAGGTAAAAAAAGCTGTAGAAAGAATGAAAAAATGATTTTACGAGCCGGTTTGGTTTACGTAATTATTTTTAGTAGCCTGTTAGCAATACTAATCATTTCTCTTAGTGGCACTATTAGTAATTTTCAAGGAAACATAAACGCTCGTTTTGGCTACATGGCGATAGCCCCCGCGCTGATTTTTGCGTCAGTCATAGCTGTGTTTAGAGGATATTTCCAAGGGTTGGAAAATATGTTGCCTACGTCAATATCTAACGTTGTTGAACAGTTGATTAAACTAATGGCAGGGTTGTTATTAGCGAATATGCTTTTACACCGAGGAGTGTTGTACGGTGTGCTAGGAGCTATCCTAGGTATAACCCTATCGGAGTTTTTTGCTTTCGTGTTTATGTTAATCAATTACATCGTGTATGTAAAAAAGAACGAGCATATATTTAATGAGTATAATAATGACAACGCTCAGTTACTGACTTTTCGTAAGGCATTTTCGCGATTGGTTAGATACTCCTTTGCTACTACACTAACCAGTTTAATTGTACCTGCAACAGCATTTCTTGATAGTTTTATGATAATAAATATTTTAATGAAGTCGGGGTTCTCTAGTGTGAGTGCGACCAGCTTATACGGTATAAGCAACGGAATAGTTAACAACTTGATTAGTCTACCGGTGCTTCTTATGGTATCGTTAGCAACGGTAATTTTACCCAACCTAAGCAAGCTGTACAGTGAGAAAAATATGAAGGAAATAAACTTTAGATGTTCACTGTTTACAAAACTTGCATGGTTAATAGCACTACCATGTTTTATATACTTCCTTAT
>CAYJAP010000070.1:0-1601 GCA_964368425.1 uncultured Lachnospiraceae bacterium
ATCTTCTCTGCAACTGGATACTATGAAATTACACTTAAAACCATCGTTGTCGTAACAAAACCAGGGCAGATAGCAGATGAAGAAATAGAGATTTCCACTACTTACAAGTTTATCATAATAGATAAAAACAGTTCGTTAGTTGCCTTTAACTTACCTCAAAGTTATAACTTAACTATCGAGAGACTATTAAAAGGTAACGAGGATATTACCTACAGATTAGCAAGCTCAAACTCATTATGGATTGCTCCGGCAGACGGAGTGTTCGGCATAGGCACATATACTATCACACTATCTTATACACATACACTGACAGGAATAACATCTGTATTCAGCTTCAGCGTGTGGATCAACGATGAGATACCGGCGATTGTAAGTAGCATACCGTTTGGCACTAGCACTACCGACGTAATCAGTATATACTTCAATCCAAAGTTGATATACGAGATGATAGGAAATTCCACAATTGAAATTACCGGTCATCCAACATATGTAATAAATAGCTCATCTCCAAACGAGAAAATAACTATTGAGCTAACACAAAACACAACGCATTGGATAAAGATATATTCCGCTGATGAAAAACTAATATCAAGCTATAAACTCATAAAGAACGAACCATTGAACACTACCGCAATAATAATCATCGTAGCTGCTGCTGCATTTGTAATTATTCTGTCAGTAGTATTTATAGTTATTAGAACTAAATTGAAGTTTAGGTAAGATTAAGGTTTAGCTGAGATTATCAAAGCATGTACAACAAAAAGAACCGCTAACGGTTCTTTTTGCTTGTAAAGCTTATAAATTAATTTTGTAAAGTTTTATAAATTAATAACACTATTAAATAGATTAATAATATCGTACTGAATCAGCTTTCTAACAGGCTCCACGACTTTAGACAAATCATCTACAAAGAGCAATGTTAGAGAGCCTCTATCGGCCTGTTTTGCCGCCATAATAAGAAGTTTGAGTTTATGTAAAGCTGGAATGGAAATCTCATCTATCGTCATCTTGTTTGTAATGGAAGTGTTAATTGCTCTCAAAATCTGAGACAGTCCCTTCACAACCAGCATAACATCTCTCCCACTTTCCACTCTTCTCTTCGCCACTTCAAATACCAGATTTATAACGTTAGCCTGCTTTAACTCGTCTAACGAACAAGGAATATTAACATATTCTATAGATTTATCTTTCACCTCGTCTTCTGGTAGAGAATTAAAATTAACTAAAACTACATTTGCTTTCCCTCTGGATAATTGCTGAGCAATCTCTTGAGACGTAGTAAAAGTGTTTTCGTTGGTTAAAACCAAGTTTCTTCCACCTTTATATATCTTAATGGATTTGCCGCTTTGCTGCAAATTTATGTCTACTTTATCATGGACTGCAACCATTTCTTCAAAAGGCAGCAACTTCTTATAAACACTCGGTTCTTTACCGTCGATGGTAGAGATTTTAATAAGTGCTCTAGGTTTATTGGGGTGAAACTCTTTTGCTTCTCCCTTAATTCTATTACCTGTTCTAAGTCTATATTGAGCAATCATCTGACCAGAAACAAAAATATCTTTATCAGATATATCGTATCCTTTTAAGCGTAGTACACCATA
>CAYJAP010000071.1:0-1187 GCA_964368425.1 uncultured Lachnospiraceae bacterium
TAACAGTACTAAACGATTGACAAGGGAAACCACCTATTAAAACATCAATATCAGATTTCTCACCGCTAATTTCGCAACATTTACTTTGATTGTTAACTTTATTTCCCACTGTATCATTCCTTATTATTAAAAGCACGGGCTTTTCTTTATTAATAGTAATAATTATATCATGGAAGTGCTTAGCGCGCAGAATCCCTTAAAAATATTCTTACTACTTTTGCAAACAGTTACGATTTACAGCTAAAAAATAATAAATTAAGAATCCCTACTTGTTATATCTGGATTAATTAAGTAGAATAGAAATGCCTTGGCAGTATTACTATATTTGTTAACTTTTCTGCTAATTGGGTATATATTAGTTTGTGGGGTTTATTAGGGAAAGGGAGTATTTAATGCAACAGCCTTTACTTCAATTAAAAAAAGTAAATAAATATTTTGGAAGCTCGCATATTTTAAAAGACATATCCCTTGATATTAACGATGGGGAATTCTTAACTCTTTTAGGTCCATCCGGTTGCGGCAAAACAACTATATTGCGTTGTATCGCTGGCCTCGAGAACATAAACTCTGGTGACATCCTGTTAAATGGTGATTCTATTAAGGATTTAGCAGCGAATAAGAGGAATGTTAATACGGTATTTCAAAACTATGCTTTATTCCCTCACCTAAATGTTTATGATAACGTTGCTTATGGACCACGAGTGAAAAAATCCATAAAAGTGAATGAGCTTAATGAACGAGTAGTAGACATTTTAGAATTGGTTCAGATGTCAGGCTATGATGAAAGAATGCCTCACCAATTGTCAGGTGGACAAAGGCAAAGAATAGCCATTGCCAGAGCCCTAATTAATGAGCCAGACATTCTACTTTTAGATGAACCTCTGGGAGCATTAGATTTAAAGCTTCGAAAATATATGCAAACAGAGCTTGCTCATATACAGAAACAGGCCAAAACTACATTCGTATACGTAACCCACGATCAAGAAGAGGCACTTAATATGTCTGATCGCATAGTTGTCATAAGTGAAGGAGAAATCCAACAATTAGGTAGCCCTAGAGACGTATATAATCATCCTAAGAACTTTTTTGTGGCGGACTTTATAGGCGATAGGAACATAAAAAAGGTTGCAGTTTTAGAGAAAAAACAGGGCTCTGCTAAAGTAAAGTTGGGTAATAATGTTTTGGAC
>CAYJAP010000071.1:1197-1589 GCA_964368425.1 uncultured Lachnospiraceae bacterium
GTTCTAATAGTATAGAGGGGCCATGCGCTCCAGACGAGACAGCTATTCTTGCTATCCATATGGATAAGATGAGAATTTCTTGCAATGAGAGGCCTAATTCCTTATCAGGAGATGTTTTATCCATACATTATGCAGGTTCACAAATTAGAACTGAAATCAATATCGATGGTGAGGAAATCACAGTAATAGAGTACCAAAATAACAGCTGTGATTATAGTGTAGGCGATAAGGTATATATTTCTTGGGAAGAGTCTGGAGCCGTTTTACTCCCTATGGAAGACTATGTGGAGGGTAACAATGTTTCGTAAGAAAAAGCTAAAACAAAATGCGCCAGCCATACCTATTTTGGTTTGGATAGGATTTTTAGTAGGCATCCCCCTTATGTACGTTGC